>DAONFA010000014.1:0-30804 GCA_035403355.1 Candidatus Cloacimonas sp.
GGGCATAACCCGGCGGTTTTCAAGACCGCTGCCTTACCAATTAGGACTAATCCTCCCTTACGGTTTTTTCCTTCAAAATTTAGAAGGGATTTCTGTCAAGACCTTTCTTCTTTCTTCTTAATGCCAAGAAAAAAATCTTGACGGAATTTACACAATATTTCCTAATGAAAAAGTTAATAAGATGAGCGCTATATGAAAAATTAAAGTGTTGTATTGAAATCTATTTATGATTAGTAATATAGAGAAAAGGAGTTTAATTGTGAAAAGAAAGGTTGTCTCGTTGCTAATTTTCCTGTGCCTGTTTGTATTGCTCTCTGCGGAGGATTTTTATCTTGGCGATATTAATAACTTAAGTGCTACCCAAATTTATGTTCCAGTTTGCGGAGCGAATAATTATGGTTGGAGTAAATTCTTTTACTCTGCTGCGGAGCTCCAAAATGCAGGAATAATTAATCCTGTAGAAATTACCCGCATCGCTTTTCAAATAGGAGGTAGTGTTCCTCTTGTAAATTATCTAATGGATACTCAAAGCATTTACATTGGAGCGTTTTCCGGTAATAACTATACACAAGCAGATTGCGTTCATCCGGGTTACACCAATAAAGCACTTATTTATAATGGGTCCATAACTTTTAACGGACCCGGCTGGGTTTCTATCTCTCTTTCTTCGCCCTATATGCTCAATCCTAATTCAGGAGTAGAAATTTTATGGGAAAATAGAGACGGTAGTAGAGTAAGCCCTACTCCCAAATTCTGTTATACAGAATCCAGCTTAAATAAACAAGTGTATAAGACCTCGGATGATTTTTTCCCCGCTACCCAGATCGGAAGTAATGCTCCAAAACATCCCAATATTTGTTTTTCTACCGCGGATTTGAATATTCCCCAAGTAGAAATAGCTTATGCAGGCAATTCCTGTTTACTATCCTGGAATTCTATTCAGGGAGCTAATTTATATGCTATTTATGTTGCAGATAATCCGTCTGGACCTTGGAGTTTTCTTACTTCCATAACTGGTACTCAATATTCCCTGCTTGCGGATTCACAAAGGAAATTCTACTATATAAAAGCTATAGGCAACTAAGAAAATTTACATAGTGAATCACTATATTGAGAATGGTGAAAAGGGGTTGGCAAAGGTAAAGGTGGTTTGGAAGGTTGAGATATACTCAGCCCTTTGCCTATACTAAATAGTCCGGAGAGCTATACGAAGGGCTTCCGCTACCATCGCTATTTTTTTGTGTCACCTGTCAGCTTTTAAAACCTTTTCAATCCTCTCAATACCTTTTTTCTCAGCAACCTACACTACCCTGTTATTAAAAAAGGGAGGTTCTCAACAATTGGAGGCATTACAGGAATAGGTTTATTGATATTCAATTCGGATCGGAAGATTTGTTCAGGGTTTTGATTATTTCTACCGCTATTATTTATATCACTCAAGTTTGACAGTTCAATTTTGTAACTGATTGGAAATAGATATAGATAAAAATTGAAAAAAAGCTCTTGGCACAACATATTTCATTTTTTACCCAAGATTTTATCTTTTACAACATCATTATGAATTCAGGAATAGAAATCCCTTCAGAAGAAAATATTTGACTGGTATATTCTACAGCATTGGAACAAATTTTGAAGTTTCTGGTTGCATTGTCCATTGTTTCATCACCTCTGAGCCCGAAATTTTCTTCATAACACTCCGATATAACTCCCGTATCGTTCTCGTGTCGCGATATGGGAACGATACGGGAATCTCTTCAGCCGCATATCGCAAAAAAGAAGGAACTGATAAACAAGTAATTTTTGGATGAAAAAAGAATATTCGCTGCTGATAGTGAGTTATCGCTTTATGGTGTTGATTTTCTATGCCGGATAAATATAGGGTGATTGATTGTTGGGTTGGAAGGGTGTGGGCTTTCTGTTTTAACTCACAATTTTTCGGATTTCAGACCAGCTAAAAAGCGGTTGTAAGTGAAAAAGAATCGTGGGTAATAGTTACATTGAAGGCAGGTGAAAATTGTAAGTCAAAACCTACCGCTGTTTGCATCGTGAAATTTCTAAGGGCTTTATTAATTTCTGTAAAGTGGTGGGTTATTTTCCAATGCAGAATTCGCTGAAGATTTTATTTAACAGGTCGTCGGTAGTGATAATTCCTAAAATTTCTTCCAAGGCATTGCTGGCGGAAATAAGTTCAAAGGCAATAAATTCGTAGCCCTGTTTTTCTTCTATGGAGTGTTTTGCTTGATGCAAAAACTGCAGGGATTTAGATAGAGCAATCAGATGTCGGTTATTGATGATGATGGGTTTATTCAGTAATTCAGTGCTCAGCGATAACTGCCGGGAAATTGCATCGGTAAGGTCTTTCAAGCCCTTTTCCGTTATTACGCTGCAATAAATTCCCCCTGGTATTTTAGGTGCATTTTCCGGCAGCAAATCCGCTTTACTGAAAACGGCAAGGGTTTTGGAATAAAGTTCAGGCGGAATAGTGGATAAAGAAAGTAATTCCGTTATTTGCAGGTTAGGATTAGTTACTGTATTAGCTTCCACTAAATAAAGGATAAGGTCTGATTCCTGCATCAATGCGTAGCTTTTAGCAATTCCTTCTTTTTCAATGTCATCAGGAGATTCTCTTAGTCCTGCTGTATCATAAATAACTACAGGAAATCCATTTAGGGATAAAGATTCCTCTAAATAATCCCTGGTCGTTCCCGGGTGGGGAGTTACGATAGCTCTGTTTTGTTGCAGTAAAGCATTAAAAAGTGAGGATTTACCAACATTCGGAGCACCCGTTAAACAAATCTTGATTCCTTCGCGTAGTCGTCTTCCCTGTTCGCCTGTATTTTTCAGTTCTTCCGCTGTTTTGATGATATCTTTTAATTCCTGATACATAGCATTGGAATCGGGTAAAGGTAAATCCTGATCGGTAAAATCAATTGCCAGCTCAAAACGGATACGCAGTTCCGTAATGCGGTTTAATAATATTTGTAAGTATTTGCTCAATTTACCCTTAAGCTGTAAAAGAGCTGCTTTTTCTGCCTGGGTTGCCTGTGCCTGAATAAGGTCGTTAACTGCTTCTGCCTGGCTTAAATCCATTTTTCCATTTAAGAAAGCACGCAAGGTAAATTCTCCCGGTTTTGCCAGACGGCAGGAAAGAAGAAGGATATTAAGAATACGATTGACAAGATTGGGATTGCCATGACAGGATATTTCAATAACATCCTCTCCTGTATAGCTATGTGGTTCTCTAAAAACGGAAAGCAGAACTTCGTCTATTGCCTCTTCTGTTTCTGCATAAAAAGTACCAAAAACAAGGCGTTGAGAAGGTTGCTTAAGAAGTTTATTGCCCGGAGAAAAGTGTTTGGCTACAAGCTCAATGCAACCCTTGCCACTTAAGCGGATTACAGCTATGGCAGAAAATCCGGCAGGAGTTATCGGTGCGCAAATAATCTCGCTAACATTTTTCATTTAAGCATCTGGATTATCTTTTCATACAGCCGGGGAGCTGTAAAACCGATTTCTTCAAGAAGTTCCGATATTTTTCCTTGGGCAATAAAGCGATCGGGATAGCCAAAATTGATAACTGTAACCTTTTCAGTAGCTAATAATTGAGCTATGCGTGCTCCCATTCCTCCAATAACAGCATTACTTTCAAAAGTGAAAATGTATTTGCAGTTAGAAGCCACTTGCAGAAGGGTATTTTCATCCAAGGGTTTTACAGAGAGCAATTGTACCAGCTGTGAAGGTATCTTATCTTTAGCCAGCAAATTATGCACTTCCTCAGCTGTAAAAAAAGCATCTCCGCAAGCAATTAAGGCAATATTCCCTTCCTTGGAGTGAATTATGGCAGGAAAGGGATTAAAATCGGTTAATGTTTGATGAACAGAAGCAGGAATTACAGTTCCCCGTGGATAACGAATAGCCACGGGACCCTCTTTATATTTTGCAGCCCAGGTAAGCATTGCCACAAGTTCTTCTGCGGTGGAAGGAGTTAAAATAATCATATTGGGAACAAAGCTTAAAAAAGAAAGATCAAAAGCACCGTGATGCGTAGCTCCATCTTCACCTACAAGACCAGCTCTATCAATGCAAAAAACAACGGGTAATCGGGGTAAAGCAACATCGTGAATAATCTGGTCTAAGGCACGCTGGAGAAAAGTGGAATAGATTGCCACAAAAGGTTTTAATCCCTTCGTGGACATTCCTGCTGCCAAAGTTACGGAATGCTGTTCAGCAATGCCGACATCAAAAAAGCGGTCGGGAAAGGTCTCTTCAAATTTGCTCAATCCTGTTCCGGCAGTCATAGCAGCTGTAATTGCCACAATTTTAGGATCTTTTTGGGCTAAAGTGACCAGGGTTGAGCCCATCAGGTCACTCCAACTTTGTTTTCCGCTACTGATTTGTTTGCCTGTTTTTAAATCAAAAGGTCCTGTTCCATGAAAAAGAGCAGAGTCCTTTTCTGCAGGAGGATAGCCCTTACCTTTTTGGGTAACAATATGGATCAGGACAGGACCCACCATAAAATTCTTTACTCTTTTGATAATCTTCAGGAGCTGCTCTATATCATGACCATCTATAGGACCTACATATTTAAAGCCCAGGTCTTCAAAAATAATGTTGGGCACCAGGATATTCATCATTGATTCTTCCAGCTTTTGGGCTCCGTAAATAAAATTGCGCCGAATATTAGCTGGTAAAGTATGACTGAAATCCCAAACCTGCTTTTTAAGGACATTATAAGATTTACTGGCAAGCATCCGAGCCATATATTTCTGCAAACCGCCTACATTTTTAGAGATGGACATTTCGTTATCATTTAAGATAACGATGAATTTATCCTTTTGCAGGTGCCCACCGTAATTTAATGCCTCAAAACTCATGCCTCCGGTTAAAGCTCCATCACCAATCACGGCAAGGCAATGACCCTGTTCATTATTCAAATCCCTGGCACAGGTAATTCCTAAAGCGGCGGAAACGGAAGTGCTGCTATGACCGGTAGTAAAAGCATCATAAGGACTTTCGTCCCGATTGGTAAAACCACTGATACCTTTATACTGCCTTAAAGTATCAAACTGAGCATTGCGTCCGGTTAAAATTTTCCAGCTGTATGCCTGATGCCCTACATCCCAAACAATTCTATCGGTTAAAGGATCAAACAGATAGAGCAAAGCAATGGTAAGATCTACCGTTCCCAAACTGGGAGCTAAATGACCTCCTGTTTTAGAAACAACTTGCACAATGCGGGTGCGAACTTCCTTCGCCAGAGTTTTCAGTTCGCTTACAGATAGTTCTTTAATCTGTTTCGGCTCGGTTATTTGTTCTAAAATCATTTCTTCTCCTTGCCGCCTGCTATTTTGCCCTTGTTTCTTCTGTCTTCACGATAATAATTTCCAAAATCATTAAAGCGAAGGCAATGGCAAGTAAAATTTTCCAGAGGTCATGACCCAGGCGTGAAAAGAAAAGTTTATCCTCCCATTTATCCCCTAAGTTTTTTATCCCTTTAGGGAGATTAGTTCTGGTTTCGGAATCGCTATAGTCAATGTTAATTGCCATTGCATAACTGCGAGGCGTATTCGGCTCAAAAATATAAATTCCTGGTTCCGTAGCCAAATAACGGCGGTTGGAGATAATTTCTCCTGTAGGCAGCTGTAATTTATCAAATATAAGCACTTGCCCGATTTTATTATTTGTTTCCGGAATTTCCGAACCGGCAAGATAATCCAAAGTGCGGAAAGCCAGAACCGGAAACGCGGGGTCAATAAAGAAAGGATTGTTTTCCGAGGCAATATTCCAAAGCCAGAGGGACTGTTTTTCATTAACAACCGCCAGAGGAATGTTTTGGGCTGAAATCAGCACTCCGGCATTCTTATTAACCGCTTGCCAGTAGTCGCTGAGGGTAGTATTTTTAAGTGCTTTTCCCGAAATGAGAGAGCTGATATAGTGATGAGCATTCAGGTTATCTATAGTGATTGCCTTTTGCGTGCGTTCTTTAATTTCAATGCCGAAACTGTTGTTCAGATAGGACTTCAAATCGGCAGAGAGATTATCTCCCAGGCAAAAAAGAATACCTTTTTTCCGGTTTTGGAGGTTGGTAAAGACCTCGCGTAAGCGGGAAGTTAAAGCTCCGCAATCGTAAACGACAAAAAGTTGCGCTTTATCCAGGTCACTTATTGAAAGAGCATCAGCAGAGATGATTTGAAAAGAGGAAGCGCTATAAACCTTTAAGATTGTAGAAAGAATAGCAGGCAAGCTGCCGTTGCGAGTAATAACCGTAACCCGAGGTTTACTATAATAAGGAAAAGCAAAATAACAACGGTTATCCGTTATTTGGCGTTCATCGTTAACTTCAATATAGCCACTCTGCCATCCATCAGAGCGAAGTTCAATCGGGATGGTTTCAATAACTGTGCTTTGAGCAGGAACGGAGAGAAATTTTTCTGCCAGTTTGATATCGTTTACCACTGCCTTTACAAGCACATCTTTGCGTTCGGTTTCTCCATAATTGGCAACTGTGAATTGAATCAGCTGTTGATTATGTTTTTCCACCAATTGGGGTAAGGCATTGGCAGATATAACTGCCAGGTTTTCATAGTCCACTGTTTCCGGAACGGGAATAAGAGCAATGGGAACACTGGTTTTCAGCTCTGCAGGGGGAATTCTTAAATCGGTGATAAGATAAATCTCACGATTGGGCATTTGACTTTCGGCAAGTTTGGTTTCTGCTTGCGCCAGCATTTCTTCCAAAGTGAGAGGACTGAAAGTGATTTTTAACTGCCCGATAAGCGTTTCAGGCAAAGAACCGGCATAAATTTGGCTATGCAGGAGGTTCCAGTTTTCATCGGAACTAATTGGTATCAAACGGTCATCCGGATTGGCTTTGGCATTTATTTTTTGCAATGCCTCTTTGGCATATTGCAAGGAACTTTTTCCTCTTTCAGCATAATCCATACTGTAAGAAGTATCTATCAAAATAGCAATTGCCGTAGGAGGATGTTTACCTGAGGGTTTTAGTTTCGGAGAAGAAAGCATTGGACGCGCAACTGCTAAAACAACCAGCAGAATAATCAACATCCTGATAATCAGTAAAAGAATGTTTTTCAGTTTACTGCGGCTTTTTTCCTGTTCTTTGCTTAGTTTTATAAACCTCAAAGTTGGGAAAACAATCTTCAGCGGTTTTTTCTTAGCCAGCAGCCAGATTAGCAACGGGATTATTACGGCTGCTGCAAAAAAGAGGAAAGTAGCATTTAAAAAGGAAAGCTGAAACAACTAAATACCTGCACTAATGGAAAATAGATAGTCACTATCAGCAAGTTTCATTCCCGTGCTATTCAGGGAAAAATCAAAGTGGAAATTCCTGTAATAATAGCCAGCGCCAAGGGTGAAATTGATATTATCAGCCCCGTAAAAATCGTGGCTGTAAGTGCCCACTCTAAGATCAAAAGAACTGCTGTTTTCGGTTGAAGAGGAATTGCTGCCGGAGTTTAAATTCCATCTGTAACCATAACCAAGATGATAAGTTGTTTCGGGCTTTTTGGCAAGTTTGCTTTGTATTCCGGCATAATAGTGACTGTTTGTTCCTTCAAAACCAAGACCTGCAGCAGCTCTTCTTTGCAAGGTAACGGAATCATAATTTTCCCACCAGAGCATTGAAAGAAGGTCATAGAAAGAAGCGGCATAAACAATATCACCCATTTTATAGGTTATACCAAGGTCACCGGAAACACCTTTGGCTTTATCGTCAATAAAACCATCCCGAATTAAACTATTGCCAACCTTATGCTCCCTCAGGTAAACGAGACGCCCGGAAAGGTATTTCAAATTTATTCCGGCGGCTAATTTGGGATAATTTTCGTCTCTTCCACCCCAGGAAACTTGAACTTTATCCATTTTATAGTCATAATATTCACTATTCAAACCATCTTCACTAAACTGACTGATATGCACTGAAGCAACCGGTTGATAGCTGAAAGAAACAGCACCGGTATTTAGCACAAAGTATTTGAATTGTTTGTCTTTCAAGGTATTGCTAACACTGATGGCACTATAAAAATCCAGGTCTTCCTCTGCTGTTAAACGAAAAGACAGAGAAAACGAACCAAGCTTATTATCAGCCATCAAAGCAGGATTGCCGTAAGCGCAAAAAGGATCGCTGGCATTAGTTAAATTAAGAGCTCCCGCTCCCATAGCAATAGGAGAAACATTACTTTCCGGAAGAGTGTAATCATAATCCGTTATCGGCAGAGGCGTAACCTGCTGAGCGAACAAAAATATAGCAGGAACAAATAACAGAAGGGTAATATAAACAACCTTAGGCAAGGAAATAAAACTCCCTAACATTAGCTAAACCCCTTTTCCTTTAAAAGCAAACGAGTTCCATTGGCTGCATAGTAACCTGCAATACCTGTTAAAATTCCAAAAACTGCATCTATAAACCAATGATAGTGACAGAAGACGGTGGCAATGGAAAGAAAAAAGGAAATAACAGTGCAGATATAACCAACGGGACGAATGTAACGCAAAGCGGCAATAGTTAAAACAAGAGCAATGGCAATATGGCTGCTGGGAAATGCACCTCCTAAATGATTGGAAGTGCGATAGATAAAAGCCATAATACGGGAGAAGGGTCCGGAATGATAGGTCTTTGTTAAAGCCATCGCTTCCGGAAGATAGCGTCCTCCAATAACAGGCAGAACAGAATAAATTGTATAACAACAATAGAATACAAAGGTAAGATTGAAGATTACTTCTTTAAAGGCATCTTTTTGTGTAAAATAAAGGTATAACGGAATACCGGCAATCATAGGATAATAGCAAAAATAGGCAAAATGAAAGAGTTCCTGAATTGCCCAATGCGAATATTGCTTTCCCCAAACCAAAGAAGGCAGATAACCAAAGATAGCTTTATCAATTTTCATAAAGAAAGGATCAAGCCAGTCCCGAAATAGGATGCGATTGAAAGCATAACCGGATGTATAAAAATAGCCGAATAGAAAAACAGGATAAAGTCCCCGGAAAAAGCTGAGCACTTTATAGCGCTTGGTAAGCTTGTTTGGTGTGTAACACCAACCGGGTTGTTGTTGCAGCCAGGCAAGAAATAGCACTGCAGTAAAAATGGCAAGATAAACGGGAATGTGTTTTAGAACTTCCGGAGAGCGAGAAATACCCAAACACATATACAGCAAAATCCAGCCGCAAAAGATCAGGGTAATAAGATCAATTGCCGAAAGGAAGGACTTTGCTGTTTTCTTTTGTTTTGTTGATAATTCCGGCATACAGAATCCGTTACTTTCTACCGGTGATGGCTTTATCGTAAAGACGATAGGTTTTATATATCTCAGCACCCAATTTTTCGGCAACATTAATCATCGGGATGTTGTTTTCCAGCACCCAGGAAAATTCACTGCGGTAATAGCCCTTGGGGAGTCCATTCTTAAAAGTGTGATAATATAGCAAAGTATCTATTCCCTTACCTTGAAATTCTTTAATTATTCCCATCGTAATAACGCGCACGGAAGTGATGTGTTTTTTGGCTTTAAGAGCTTTGAGAATAGATACGGGAGTTACTTTCCCCTGCATAACTTTAAGCACTTCATTGAAGTTGGGCAAAGTTAAACTGAACCCGGCAAGCTGATTATCAACCTCGGCAATAAAAACCATATCGGGATCTACTATAGGAAGCAGTTCTGCAACAAGATGATCAAATTCGGCTCGCGTCATAGGAACATTTCCCCAATTATATTGCCAGGCACGCGTGTAAATATTAAAAACGGTTTCAATATCTTTTTTGCGCTGTTTTTTATTGTAGGACAGAGAACGGATTTGCACATTATTGCGCTTGGTAATTATTTCTGCCATTTTGGCAACGCGTTCAGGGATGGAATGATATTCACTGATGAAGGCATAGAGATCCATTGTTTTGAAAAAACCGTAGTTTTCGTAAAGCTTTTGGTAATAGGGAAAGTTGTGCGGCATCATAATCATTGGCGGTGTTTCAAAACCCTGAATAAGCAAACCGCATTCATCATTCACGCTGAAGTTGATAGGGCCCCTCATAGCGGTAAAATTACGATAGCTATTCCACTGCAAAGCTGCATCAAAAAGAGCATTAGCTACTTCCTGCTCTTCAATACACTCAAAGAAACCGAAGAACCCGATATTTTCGTTATGTTCTTTATTATGTTGTGTATTGGAATGGGCAGAAATTCTGCCAACGGTTTCTCCATCTTTTTGAGCAAGAAACAGTTTAACCTCAGAATGATCATAGTAGGGATTCTTCTTAGGGTTAAAAAACTTTTTCTGGTCACTAATTAAAGGGGGAACCCAGTTGGGCTCTTTTTGATATAGCTTGAAAGGAAGAAGAATGAAGTCCTTCAGCTGTTTTTGGTTATCTACAGGAATTATTTTTATCATCAACTTTCCTTTGCAGGGGAGCTAAAATTCCCCCAGTTTTTTGGAAACAAAAATGTTCAAAATACCCATCACTATAGCATTGCCAAGTAAAAGGGTTATGAAATAAGGAGGAAAATCCTTATGATAATGGAACAGAGTATAGAATATGATATACAAAATAACAGGTAAAATAACGATCAGATATTGAACAAAACGAATTTGCCTGAAAAAAAGAACTATAAGCCAGGCAACTGCAGCGGAAATCAAGGTTGGCAAAAAAGCAAAATAGGCAAGCATCCCCATATAGGTAAAAATGCCGCGTCCTCCCCGAAAATGATGATTATAGGGTAAGCAGTGACCAATGAGCATACATAACCCATAGATTAACATAATATTTTCTGAATAGAGAATATCAAAACCGGAATAATTAATCACTTTGTTATCAATAAACCGTAAAACAAATTCCACAATCATCAAAAACAAATATGCCTTAGCCACATCCGTTGCCCCCACCAAAGTCCCCAGGGGCTTGCTGATATTAGTATAAATATTTTCGGTATCCGCAAGACCGGAACCGATTTTATATACATTGAGCGAACGGAAACTTTTAGCAATCACCCGCGCCGTGGAAAAACAGCCGTAAAGATATGCAATTATTATAATAAGAAGGGCAAAGAGATAGATCATTCATTCACCCCATAATTACGCTCTCCGAAAATGGCAGTTCCAATTCGCAACATATTAGAGCCCTCTTCCAATGCCTGAACATAATCATCACTCATTCCCATGGAAAGATATTGCATTTCCACCTTAGGGATATTCAGGGTTTTTATTTCTTCAAACAAGGATTTCATCCGAACAAAAAGAGGACGGCTAACTTCCGCTTCTGCTAACCTTCCGATAGTCATCAAACCTTTAATCTGCAAGGTTGAATAACTGGAAATCCGCCAAATTGCATCCTTCGCTTCGGCAAAGGAAAAACCGTTTTTGCTTGTTTCTTCGCTGCTGTTAATTTGAATGAGGATATCTTGAGTGCGGTTGTCTTTCTTTAAAGCCGAATGTAACTTTTCTGCCAGTTCCAGGGAATGCACCGATTGAATTAAAAAGGGATTTAGCTGCAATAACTGATTGATTTTATTGCTTTGCAGATGACCGATAAAGTGGAAAGCTTTACAGGGAACTTTAAGCAGGGGAATTTTTTTTCTTGCTTCCTGCACTTTGTTTTCGCCGATATGTTCAATTCCGCATTGCAAGGCACTCTCTATTACGGAAACAGGATGAGTTTTGGTAACCGCTACTAAAGTAACTTCATCCTTATAACCCAGGCGAGATAAGATACCGGCAATATTATCCTGCAGGTATCTTATATTTTCGGCAATAGTCATTTCAGCAGCAACATTTTACGCCGGGAGGTCTTTCCACCGGCAGTTAAACGGTAAAAATAAACACCACTGGCAACTTCTCTGGAAAAATCATCTCGCCCGTTCCACACAATGCTATGTTTGCCTTCATTATGCATAGCATCTATTAAAGTGCGTATTTTTTGCCCTTTTATATTAAATATTTCCAGCTTAGCTTGAGTATTGGCTTTAGTGGTGTAGCAAATTGTCGTTTCCGGATTAAACGGATTGGGATAATTTCCCTGTAAATCATTCCAAACCGGAACATTATTGGCATCAACATTGCTCACAAAACCAGTGGAAGCAATTGAACCTTGCCGTAATGGACTTCCCCGATAAGTTGTCCAAGGCATTAGCCCGGAAGCATTGCGATTCAAATTTAGCATTAAAACACCGTTGGAAAAGCCCATTACCAGTTTAGTTTGATTATTATTATCAAAATCCACTAAGGTTGCCGGGGTGCTGCCATTGTAAATATTAATAAAGGGAAAACCGTTTACAGGACTACCATCTGCATTGTAAGCATAAACAGTATTCATATAACTATAAACAATTATTTCCAACTGAGGATCACTATCCAGATTAGCCAGCAGGGGAGGACAACTAAAGCAATCTTCAATAGATACTGGAAAGCCGGGAAGGTTAATACCCGCATCGGTAAAAGCAAGTAGTGAACCATTATTAGTAATGCCCACAATATCTATACCGACATTATCGGCAGTTACATCTCCCAAAACAAAACCACCGGGAATGCGAGAATTGATACTGCGAGTAACAAGCACATTACCCTCGGGGGAAATAATATAAATATCGGTTAGCGTAGAACAGACGATTTTATTGGTGTCCGTAATTGTAGGGGTTCCACATACAGGTCCGTTTAACTGGAGCGGGAAACCATTGCGGACAATACCATTTGCACCAACTACGGTTAATAACCCGTTTACGGAACCGGAAACTATTTCCCAAGCACCATTACTGTCAAAATCAGCAGCGGCAAAATCACAATATATAAGCCCGCCGGTATCAAAAGGAAAACCGTTGATAAGTTGCCCTGTGGAAGAAAGGGCATAAATTTTGCCGTTAATACCTCCGGCAATTACTTCCAGAGAACCGTTACCATCAATATCTGCCAGCATAGGAGTAAAATTAAAAGAAGTATCTGCCTGATAATTGAAGATGATATCCCCGTTTAAACGCATCGCGAATATGTTTCCCGTTCTACTGCAGAAAGCCAAATCAATTTCGTCATCGCCGTCTATGAGACCACTGGCAAAACTGCCACTGATTTCCATTCCTTCCGGAGCATTCAGCATAGCATACAATTCACCGTTGTTATCAATCAAATAGCTGTTTCCATACACATCGGCATAGATAATTTCCATACCGGGACTGTCAATAATGTCTGCCACAAGAGGAGCTGCTTTTCCATTTACATTGGTTTCCCAAGGAAAACGATTATCTATTAAAGTAATAGAAAAGGACACAGGAAATCTGTGAACGCCTGTGGATAGTTGCGTTATCGGATGCTGTGAATCAATTGTCAGAGTTAAATTAAAGGTGCCAAAGCCGATATCATCAGAAAGCTGAAGACGAAAATACATACCTGCGCTGTTTTGGCTACCACCGGAAATCTGAGGAATAACAATTTCATTAGTTAGCAGTTCAATGCCTTCGGGAACATTTTCCAGATGAAGAATAACATTTGTGGCAGTTGCCCAAGAAACACTATTGGAAACAACAGGATAGAGCCGAATTATTTCTCCGGGATTGATAACACCGTCCTTATCACTATCTTCATCGGTAATGGTATAGCTTGCCAAATTCAACAGAGGAAGATCGGAATTAAAAGCTTTAACCGCTATGGAAGGGTCTCCAAAAAGCACCACTTCATAATAGCACCAGCGCATAACATCATTGCTTAAGGCAGAATTCAAATTTTGCAGCCGGGAATAAGTTAAAGCTTCACCTAAAAAAGGTAAATTCTGCTGAAACAATCCCCGGAAAAACTGACGATCATAAAACTGGGAAGCTCCATTGACGCTTCCGGGACTATACCATCCGTAACGAGTGTTGCCAATAAAAGAGAAAAGGGCACCAGAAGCAGTAACTAAATGTTCACCAATGGATTCACTGCTTCCGGAAGTGCGTTGATCAAAAGCTGCCGGATAACAGCCCTGAGAATAGAGAAAACCATATTCCGTATTAGTTAAGCTTTCTGCCGAGCCATTGGATTGACCGATAAGTGTGAATTCATTAGCGTGTCCCATATGATTCATTATGCCTGCCCCGGCATTAATGGCATTGAATACACTGGTAGAATTAAAAGTGCCATCCCTTTCATAGAGGGTATGCAGATAGTATTCATCGGGTAGATATTGAGCTACATCATCTTTATAATCACCGCCCCAGGTTAGGGGATTATTATTCAGGTTTTCGCCCATAAAGAGAGCATAGTTATTGCTGTAAGTATCGTTATCGGCATAATATTGAATCTTTCTGAACATATTGTTGAATTCAGTTTGGGATTCAGCAGGAAATCTGCCGATATGAACTTCAGGTACCAAATCGGTATTATCGTTTGTTTCACCCCAGATTTGATTTTGATTGGCATTCCAGTTACCGTCCAAATTGCTGTAGTAAATATCTACAGGCATCCTGGCATCAATTGTTTCGCCTACCTGACCGTAAGCGCCTCTTTCGGGAACAATTTCATCGTCGCCACCTAAAATAACATATTCCAGGGGTTGGGAACTATTTGCCCAGGTTTGATAGGCAGCAATAATAAAATTACGGATTTTTTCCGCATTATCAACCCCGGGATAGGATGAATAGATATCCTCCGTAGAAAAAACAGCATTGGAAACACCTTCAGCGGAACGCCAGGCACAATAATTAGTAAACCAGCTTATTCTGGAATTGCTGGTAATAATTATCATCTGTTTAGGCACCGAAAGGTCAATATTGCGATTGGCAAAAGATACATTCCGATAACTTTCTGCCGTTTGATAGGAAGATATTTCCTCAGGATTGCAAATTAGGGAAGTTAGCGTTTGCAGTGTTTTTGTTCCCGGAGTATGAAAATTTGCCTGGTAAAGTGCCTCTTTTTCAGAAAAATCAGAGTTCAGGGATATACTGATTTGAGAGCTGGCATAAAGCTTCCGGTTAACAGGATTGTAACGATAAGGGTAAACATTAAAAAGAGCAATTTGATAACCCCGATAGTATTGTGTTCCTAAAAACTGCCACTGCTGAGAAGGATAAAGACGGTTTTCCAAAACGGCTTTTGCCGAAAGAAACGAAGGGGAATACTCCTTTTCAGAAACAGGCAATTGAGGTGCAGCAACAGGAATTGAAACATTTTCCGCAACTACCTCCGCAGCAGTTAATTGCACGCTGGCATTTTGATATTTGTGACCGAAAGGAAGAAGAACATTTACCGTCATAAATGGTAAAACGGGCTCTCCTGCAGTAATAGTTACAGGAAGTTCCTTCACCTGTTTTGTGTTTTGCCAGGCATAAGGATTAATTTTAATTTCTGTTTCCCAAGCTGCCAAACTTAGGCATAACAGAACGGCACTACAAAGAATAAAGGTCTTTTTCATAATCTATATCCATTTTTTTTATCAGTTACTTATATTAAAGTAGCAAGATATATTCCTTGTTCCCGAAAGTTATCAATTCGTCAAGTGTTTTTCCTTAAAATCCAGTAAGTTCCTAAAAAAATAGTATCCTGCGGTTCAACTTGCAACTATTTATTTGCTCTTTCCCTAAAATGGCCTAATTTATAATAATAAATGCTTTATTCAAGAAAAAGGAGTAAACAATGCAAATCCCTTTTAATATGAATCGGTTAAAGGATACAGAAATTCACTATCCCCAGCGTTTTTCCAATATGTTAACCAGGAATTATGGACTTCTTTTTTATAACGAAGGTAACAAGGCATCTCAGGAAAGCAATCATGCGGTAATTTTAGATTTAATTGAAGTTGAAAGTTCTCTGCGTGATATAGAGTTTTTCTATAAAAGCAAAGGAATTCATCCCTGTCTCTATCCTTCTTTAAATCCCAAAGAATTAGAAATTCTGGAGCCCTTCCTGGAGCGCCACAACTATGTCCTGAAACTTAAGCAAAGTGATTTTTTCCTGCACGATCACGAAAGCAGTTTACGGGAATCTGAGGAACTGAAAATTGAACGCGTTCGCCAATTGGACATTGATATTATGGAAACCATTGCCATAGATTATGGAGGTGATTGGACAATTAAAGTTGTGGAGCGTCATCTAACTCACCCTTCCTATCATTTTCTGGGGGGATATTATCAAGGCGAATTGGCTACAATGGCTTCAGTTAGCATCTTTGCCGGCTACAGCAGAGTTGATGATGTTTTCACCCGAGAGAAATTCAGAGGAAAGGGTTTTGCGGGTGCGATGATGCATCATTTAATCAATTATCACCGGAATATCTCTCAGAATTATCTCTATTTGCAGTCAGACCTTCCTTCTGCTGTTAAAATTTACGAAAAGGCAGGTTTTTCCCGTCTGCCAAAGGATTTTCAAATCTGGGTAGCATATAAAGAGCATAATTAGCGGCAATTCTGAACAGAGCATTATGCCATTGAAGAAGTTACTTAAAGCTTATAAGTTTAAGTAAATAAACAGGGTTTAAAAAAATCCCCGGAAAACCGGGGATCAAAACAACATAAATTGGTTAATACAAATGCGTTGGGATAAATATCTGAAATCCAATATTGATGCCAAATGAGCTTTCTTCATTTTCCTTGTATTCATCAAGTGCATCTTCATAATCATCACCACCATAATCACCTAAACCTATTTGATATTTGAGCCCGAAATCAACATACACATTTTCTACAACAGGAAAAAGATAACCGGCTTTCAAATCAAGATACATAGCATTCCTATTACCATCATACTTTTCACCATCATATTCATCTTCCCAGCTAAATGAATTATAAAGAAAATCCATGCCCCCGTAAATTTTTCCTGGTTCGACAGGATAAAAATACCTTCCTCCAATGCCAATACCCAAAAGAGATGTACTATATTCCGATTCATGCTCATCTCCTTTTTGACCTTCATACATATAATTAAGGAGCACATCAGCTGAAAAGTCATCAATAATAAAATATCCAACCTGAGGAGTAATGCTAAACATAGTAATGGCTTTTTCATCAGAATTGGGTTTGAAAGAAGTGAAAGAAACTGTTCCTCCCGGATTAATCGTTCCTTTCGTAAAAGCACAAACACTTGAAGCGATAATTAGGGCGAGAAGGATAAATAATCCTTTTTTCATTTTAAACCTCCTGGTTTTTTATATATTTTATATATATTCTTATCCCAATTTCCTGTCAATAAAAATATCACATTCACACCCCATTTTTAAAATAAAGGTGTATAAGTTGCTGAGATTTTTACCTGTTGAAATCCCTAAGGGCAAAATCCGAGTGTTGACCCCGGTCAACCTTATGAACAACAAGATGCTGTTCCTCCGGGAAAAAAGGTATATTTTCTCTCTCCTGAGCTCGTGTATTACTACTTAATCAAGCGTTAATCAAGCGTTAATAATTAAGGAGTGATTAAGGTTAGATATAGGAGTGATTGACAGCTTGAGCTAAGGGAGTAATATGACCCTAAAAGATTAAGAAATTATATTGAAAATAACAGCAAAAGAAGGTTGAGAAGGTTTTAAACTCGGATTGTTGACCTCCTGGTCAACCACCTCTTACGCTTTTTCACGCAATGCTGATGTCCTCGTCAACCACCTCTTACGCCTTTTCCCGCAATGCTGATGTCCTCGTCAACCACCTCTCATGCTTTTTTTCTATACCGAAAAGTAATCGGCAACGAAAATACCTGGTTTCTTATGAACGACAAGATGTGTATCCCGCGGACAAATATGAACGACAAGATGTCGTTCCTCCGCGATGTGTAACCAGCGGAAGGTTTTAAACTAAGAGCTAAATCCAGGAAGAATTATTATGCCGGCGTTTAGGATTAGTGCTTCGGGGTAAAAAGTAGCCCTGTTTTTTGGTGTTAAAGTTTTCTCCGGTAACCTGATTTCCTTTTAGATATACAGCTTTAAAGGAACCGGAGAGTTCAATATCCATACCTTTATTACCCTTTACGATGGTTGTAGATTCCGGATCGTAAAGAACAAAATCGGCATCGGAACCGGGGTCTAAGGACCCTTTTTCAGGATAGATACCTAAACGCTTAGCGGCATTTTCACTGGTCATTTTAAGGCAGGTAGCAAGGGGGACTTTTCTTTTTTTCCAGAGTTCGGAAAGCACCCAAAGGTATGAATAATTCATCATTTCCGGATTGCAGCCCTGAAAGAGTTCACAGTAATCGGGCTTTTTCGTTTCCGGGGCAGCGCAATTGGATAGCAGATAAATTTTATTGGTGCGCAGAAGCTCAAAGAGTAAATCGGCAAAATCGGCAAAATCGCAAGCAAAAGGAGTGCTAAAGACCTCAGGATTGAAGAGAGCCATCAGATCGGCAATACAGGTAGCAAAAGAGATATCGCTCCTTTTGGAAATGCTGTTTATAAATTCAATTGCCGGATAGGAAGATATTCTGGGAATGTGAATAGGATTTTCCTGCATTCTGCGTAAGATTTTTTTAATGGCATCCAGCTGAGCAAGAGGACTAAATTCCCGATAACTTTCATAGTCGTAACCCTGGAAAGCAAAGGCAGTATCGCTTTCATAGATATCAAAAAACAAATCCATAATTTCCGTGAAAGTGATATCTGCAATGGCAGGATTGGGAGAAGGAACAGCTAAAGCGATTCCTACAACTCCTTTGTTCCAAATTTCCTGTGCCGATTCTGAATGATAGGGATAATCGTTAATATCAATGTGACCCCAAAGAGCGAGAGCAGTATAGGCATTGGCATTTACCAAAGCAATCTTCTTTTTGAGAGCTGAATTATCAAAAACAGGGCTTTGAGTATGATAGCTTAGTTCGGAAAGGGTAGTCCAACCTCCTTCCAAAGCAATTTTGGTGATGTTAGCCAAGGCAGTTGCCGCATCAGCATTTTTCGCTAAAATATGGGTATGAGGATCAATTCCGCCAGGGAGCATTAACAAACCCTTAGCGTCAATAATTTCAACATCTTCTTCCACCTCAATATCATCGGTGAAGAGTTTAATAATTTTATCTTCAAACAGCACATTCACTCTTTTCAGAGCGGTTGAAGAAGTAGGCAGGGAAACGGATTTAAGTAATTTCATAAGCTTTATCTATCTGAATCAAAGTAGTTTCGGCTTTTGCCGGAAACATTACTCCAATTCTCTTTTTATTTAATAACCTGTTCATTTCTTTTGCTCTTGCAATAGTTTTTGCATTGACCGGTTCAATTCTTCCACGGCAGCAGTATCCCTCAAGGAAAGGAATATCCCTTCCGCCTTCAGCCAATTGCTTTTAGCTTCCGCAAGTTTATTTTCCGCTGCGGCAATTTGCGCTTTAAGCCACAAGCAATGAGCCATAGAAGAAAAATTGCCGTAACGGTAATCCCAATCCTGAGCTTTATTGATATATTCTCTGGCAGATTTATAATCGGCATTCCTGAAATAATAATAGGCAAGCGCATACCAGGCGGATGAAAGCAACTCGGGATTATTGTATTTTGCTTTTTTCAGCTGTGGTTCTATTTTTTTTAAACGAGCAATCAGTTCCTTAACCTGTTTTTCATCTGCAATGGCAAGATAGCTATCTGCCTGCAGTTTTGCCGTTGCCAGTTCCAAAGCAATTTCCTTTGGATAACTTTCTTTAATAGTAGCTATCCGGGAAATGGCAGCATAGTTATTTTCCTGCTGATAGTAATAAATATCCAGCAGTTGCAGATAATATTCCAGTTCGGGAGCTATATTTTGAATCAGCTCTTGCATCCGATTTTTATAATTTTGATAAGCTGCCTCATTGCCATTTGCCAATTCTATCCTTGCCAAACCGCTTAAGCAAATAAGCATTCCTTGAATATCGGCAAAAGAACGATACTTTTCCGTTAAGAAAGCATAGCTCTCTTTGGCGGCTGAAAAGTCCTTCCCGCTTTCCATTTGAATAGCATAGCTTAATTGATTGTCGGCATCTATTTTCGCCTGTGGCTGAACAGGAACTTTCGCGATAGAGCAGGCACCCAAAAAAAGCAAAAAGCAATAAAGCGCTTTACGGAACATCCGGAACCTCATGCAAACGCTTAGTAGAAGGTGCATTTTGTTGCAAGGCGGGGCTAATTCCTTTCCGCAAAAGAGGATTGTTATTCAGACCTTCCAGGGTTTTGCGTGCTTTTGCCAAACTGTCATTCAGATTATTCAAAAGGTAACGCAATTCGGGATTATTTACGGTTGCCAGAATTTGCGTCAATTCCGCTGTAGCGGATTCCAGATTATTCAGGGTTTCTGATAGTGGTTTCAGTATTTTATCGCTGTTGGGATCAAGCAGCTTAATTAACAGCGAATCGGGCTTTTTATAATTCTCTATAGTAGTTTGAGCGCTGGCTAATATAGCTTCCAGTTCATTCATTCTATTATTCAGCCCTTGAGTTAGTTCCGCTAAATTATTTAACGCCCTTAGCAAAACTCCACTATCAGGATTATTATCCCGATTTAAATTAGCCGATAACAAAGCAAGTTCCGAAGTGATGGTGTTCACCTTATTCATACTGGCATTTGCCTTTTCCGAAGCGTCTGCCAAATTTACCAGAAAGCGAGGAATTGCACCTTTATCCTCATTATTATCCTCATTGATGGCTGTAGAAAGCTGTGCCAAATTAGAAACTATAACTGATATCGGATCGCTTAAAGAAGGAGCAATCTTTTTCAACTGCTGTTTGCCTTCCGCAAAATCCGAAGAAAGGACACTGCTTTCCTCTTTTAAATGCTCTTTAGAATTTGGGTTACGAATAAATTCCAGGGTCGTCTTACCCGTAATGGGATTAGTGTTTCGCACTAAAATTGAGCCGGTAAGCATTATGTTTTTATAGCGGTTAAGAATGTAAAACTGCAGCCCGATGTTGCCATCTTCCTCAAGGGAAAAAGCACGCACCCTTCCTACCTCAAAGCCCTTATACAATACGGGAGTTTGAGTGGAAATTCCCATTGCGTTTGCCAAAGTACTGCTATAAACATACTTCTTTTCCAGCAAATTATGCTTGATAGCAATAAAAACCATCACCAGCAATAATATCAAAACCGGTATGCTGACAAAGGCAAAAACAATCTTACGGCTGTGCTTGACCTTATCTATCATATTTTAACCCCATTATGGCTTGTTATTATAGTTTTAACATTGCGTTTTTTGTCAAGCTTTTAGTGCAAAAAATTGCCTAAAGCCCCAAAAAAAATTTGGCCTTTGGATAAGAGTATATTTATTTACCGCATAAAATGAGCAATAAGAAAAGAGAACCTTGTTTTACAGTCCCCAATCTTTTTCCTTGACTCCGTAACATTGCGTTATTTTTGTGGTTTAGTGTAAAATATTAAGGAAAAACTATGGTCGGAATTGTTCTTTCATATACAACCCTCGGAATTGATGCTTATCAGATTTCAGTAGAAGCGGATATAGGAATCGGTTTTAATCCGATGAACATTGTCGGAATGGCATCCAATGCCGTTAAAGAAA
This sequence comes from Candidatus Cloacimonas sp., assembly GCA_035403355.1. Taxonomy (NCBI): domain Bacteria; kingdom Pseudomonadati; phylum Candidatus Cloacimonadota; class Cloacimonadia (SeqCode); order Cloacimonadales (SeqCode); family Cloacimonadaceae (SeqCode); genus Cloacimonas (SeqCode); species Cloacimonas sp. (SeqCode). The sequence goes on from DAONFA010000014.1 coordinate 21,427, forward strand.
GCAAGGATAGAGTTGTTGCTGCTATCAAGAATTCGGGTTATCAAATCAGTACCTTACATTATACTATCAATCTTGCCCCTGCTGATTTGAAAAAGGATAGTGCAGCTTTGGATTTGCCTATCGCTTTAGCTATTTTGCAGTGCAACGAGATATTCAAACTTATTGACTACGATAAAATAGCGATGATTGGTGAGCTTTCTTTGGATGGATTTGTTCGTCCTGTTGCAGGTGTTTTGCCAATTGCCATAGCTGCTAAAAAAGATGGCATAGATACTCTTATTGTCCCTCTGGAAAATGCAGAAGAAGCAGCTATTATAGAAGGTCTGAAGGTTATTCCTGTTACCTCTTTAAGAGAATGTGTCAGCTGGCTTAGTAACGAAACAGAGATTAGAGCTGCCAGCGTTGACCGGGAGAAGATTTTTCAGGTGCTGAATGATTTTCCGGTTGATATGAGTGATGTGAAAGGTCAATTTCAAGTGAAAAGAGCTTTGGAAGTTGCCGCCGCCGGTGGTCATAATGTTTTAATGATTGGTCCTCCGGGAAGCGGTAAAACAATGTTAGCACGCAGAGTGCCCACAATTTTGCCGGAACTGAGTTTGGAAGAGGCATTGGAAGCAACGAAAATTCATTCCGTAGCCGGCTATTCCAAAAATTTCAGGAATGGTATTTTAACCACCAGACCTTTTCGTTCGCCTCATCATACAATTAGCGATGTTGCCTTAATTGGGGGAGGAGCTTTTCCCAAACCGGGAGAGGTGTCTCTTTCGCATAGAGGAGTTTTATTTTTAGATGAGCTGCCGGAATTTAAAAGAGTGGTTTTAGAGGTCTTGCGTCAGCCGCTGGAAGATGGAGTAGTAACAATTTCCCGGGCAGCATCCAGTTTAACTTTCCCGGCAGAATTTATGTTGATTGCCAGTATGAATCCTTGTCCTTGCGGATATTATGGTGCCAATATTCCCAATCATCAATGCAACTGTGAATGGGGTTCAATTTTGCGTTATCGGAGCAGGGTTTCCGGACCGCTTTTAGATAGAATAGATATCCATGTAGAAGTTCCCACCGTCAGCTATGCGGATTTGGCTTCTTTACCAACTGGAGATAAATCAGTTGATATCAGAGCCAGAGTAAATAAAGCCCGCACCATTCAACAGGAGCGTTTTAAGGGAACAGGTATTTTTAATAACAGCCAGATGAATTCCCGCCAGTTACGCAAATTCTGCATTCTGAACGATGATAGTAATGCCTTACTGCAAAATGCAATAGACAAAATGGGCTATTCAGCAAGGGTCTTTGATAGAATTCTAAAGGTCTCCAGAACTATAGCCGATTTGGAAGGACGCAAAGATATCCTCTCCGAAGATATTAGCGAGGCAATTCAATATCGCACTCTGGATAGAAAATATTGGAGCTGAAATATCTCACGCAGATTACGCTGATAACGCAGATTCCGATTTCAGGAACAAGGATTTCAGGATTGCTGGAACAAGGATTTAAGGATTTGAGGATTAAAGAGGATTTGTTTTTTTACCTATATAAAGCGACGGAATTTGCCTGCTTGCTTAATATCTATAGCTTGTAAATATGGTGGTTTAACTCTGAATTGGACAATGCATAATTTGAGCTCAAACATACAGAAAATCAGAATAGTTTTCAGGATGTATAAGGGATAAACCTGCTTTTGGATACAAAGCAGTAAAAGCAGTTGCTTTTATGTTTCGCCGGGGATTCCATTTGATTTCATAAGCGGTAATTTTATCTTCATATACCTCCAGATAGTCAATTTCGGATTTGTGGATGTTACGCCAAAAATACGATTTGCGCAAAATCCCGGCATTAGAAAGCAGCTTCATTCTTTCAGAAACAATGTAATTCTCCCACAATTTACCTATATCGTCTCTAACTGCAATGTCTCTAAAATCGTTTATTAAGCAATTGCGCACACCATTATCCCAGAAATAGATTTTGCGGGAACGCTTAATTTCATTACGCTGATTTGTAGAGTAATTTGGTAAGCGGAAAATGATATATGCCTGCTCCAAAAGCTGAATATACTTTTGAATTGTTTTTTGATCCGTAGAAATTAATTGAGCGAGTTCATTATAGGAGACCTCTGAACCAATTTGCAAAGCTAAAGCGTTCAGAAGACGGTCTAAAAGTTCCGGTTTACGCAGGTCTTGAAAAGTAAAAATATCTTTATATAAATAGCTGCCTACCAGATGATTAAGCAGAGTAGCGGCTTCGGAGGGATGATTAACAATATCGGGATAAGAACCATAAATTAAGCGGTTAGCTAATTCTTTCCTTTCCCGATAAATTCCAAAATTATCTGCAAGTTCCTGATAAGCAAAAGGATATAAGTAAAATTCATATTTTCTGCCCGTAAGCGGTTCCATTATTTGGTTGGATAGCTCAAAAGAAGATGAGCCGGTAGCAACTATCTGCACTTCCGGAAAATTATCCACTAAGAGTTTTAACTTTAAGCCAATATTCTGAACCCTTTGAGCTTCGTCTATAAGGATATATTTGCTTTTCCCGGCAAATTGTTTCATTGAGCTTATTGTCTCCGCAGCCAGTAGATTACGGTCTTCCAAATCATCACAATTTAAATATAGAACATCCTGCTGAGCAGGGAAAAGACCTTTTAATACCGTTGTCTTTCCGCTCTGCCTTGCACCCATAATTAAAATTGCCTTTCCTTTATGCAGATTACTTAATATGCGAGAAGTAATAATTCGTTTAATCATATTCATTTCCTTTTCTTGAGCCAATATATAGATAAGATAATCAATAGGAGGATACCGTCAAGTAAAATTATCCCCATTTTGCAGAGTATAGTCCGGAAAATAACCCCTATTTTGCAGAATATAATCCGGAAAACAGGGATTAACTTCTTATTCGGAAAACTTTCACTTACATATATAAGATTAAAAAGTTCCTAACTTAACGGTTCTCAGTCGGTTGTTTAATGCTCATTAAGCACTTCTTTAACGATTCCTTAGCGCCGTTAAGGAATCGTTAAGGAATCGTTAAACGGTCATTAAAGTAAAACTAAGCAGGAAATGACGAATGCCATAATAAGGATGCATTTTACCTGAAAATTAGGTTAACCACACCAAAATTAAGCTTGTTTTTATAGAAAAACCTTTTAGGGCTACACTCTTTAGGGCTTCTGGGAAGGCGGGAAATAGAAGATAATAGACGGTTGTTTTTTAATAGCGGTTGCAGTTACAGATTGACAACAAAACGGAAAGAAATAGTGTTACATCATACCCGATAAGAGAGGTTAAAAATGAAACGGTTTTATATCTTCAGTGCTATGTTATTTCTGGCATTTTGCCTGAATGCTCAACCCTGGGAAATGGATAACAGTGTTTTTAATCCCAGTGGAGTTCCCAGTTTAACATTTTCTCAGCCCAGATTTATTAACCTGGATGGTGACGGTGACTTTGATTTTTGGTTGGGAAATACGAATCGTCCTCCGCTTTACATTCAGAATAACGGAACTGCAACAAATCCTGCTTTTGGGCAGGGACCAGACCTTTTATCCGCAATTTCTTATCTTGCTTCCGAAATGGCTGTTTCTGCAGATATGAATGGTGATGGAATTTTAGATTTAGTTACCGGGGGCTATACCGGTCTGCATTTGTTTTTAAATAGCGGAACTACTGCCAATCCTGTTTTTACTGAAAGCGGAGGTTATTTTTCCGGTTTAAATGTTGGTTCCATTCCTGTTCCTGATGTAGCGGATGTTGATAACGACGGTGATTTGGATTTGGTTGTGGGCTTAAGTGAAGATGGCAGCGTGATTTTGTATTTTAATATCGGTTCTGCTGTTGCCGGCAATTTTAGTGAAAACAACAGTCAACTTCTTGGTGATATAGGTCTTTATGCTTATCCGGTGTTTTGTGATTTTGATTCTGACGGCAAACAGGATATTTTATGCGGAAGAGATGCTTACGGTTTTGTTTTTTATCAGAACACCGGAACTGCTTCAAATCCTGCCTGGCAGGAAAATAATCCGCTTTTTGCCGGTTTGGGTATGACTACTTACTGGAATTCACCCGATTTGGTTGATCTGAATGGAGACGGACAATATGATCTAATTTACGGAACTGCTGAAGGTCCTTTGCAGTATTATGTGAATAATGGAACTGCCCAAAACCCTTCCTGGCAACAAAATACAGCTCTTTTTGGCGGTGTTTTGGATGCGGGTGGAGCCAGCAATCCTGTTTTTTATGATTTTGATGGTGATGGTGATTACGATTTAATTAGCGGCAGCCAAATGGGAGATATAAAATATTACAGGAATACAGGAACAGCTTATGCTCCTGCCTGGCAAGCAGATAACTCTTATTTTACCAGTATTGACCACTCTATTTATTCTGCCGTAACAGTTGGTGATGTAGATGCAGATGGCTTGCCGGATGTGATTGTAGGGGACTTAAATGGGGGACTTTTCTTTCACCATAATACAGGAACAGGACTAATTGAACAGACCGGTGTTTTACCTGCTGTTTCAGTTGGGGGATGGTCTTGCCCGCGTTTATTAGATATGGATTTTGACGGTGACCTGGATTTAGTTGTTGGGAACGAAGCAGGTAACCTTTTTTACTATCAGAATAACGGAACTCCTGCCAGTCCTTTATGGGAACTGATAAACGGCTTTTTCGGAACAATTGATGTGGGTTCCGATTGTGTTCCCGCTTTTGCTGATGTGGATGAAGATGGTGATTGGGATATGGTTACCGGAAATCTTTTTGGCGAGGTGCAATGTTTTTTACGGGAAAGACAGCTTTGGGTGGAAAATACAATTATTTTCACTGGCATTGAAACCGACCAAAATGCTACCCCGGCTTTAGTGGATTTGGATCATGACGGCGATTTTGATTTGGTTTTAGGTGATTATGACGGCACTTTTAAATTCTATAGGAATCTAAAATACTCCGGGGCAGTATTAAATCCTCCCCAAAATCCAAGTTTTGTGGTAAATGGTGAAGTTACCGTTATGTGGGAAGGACCTATAACTGGTAGCACTTCTCCCTTTGAACATTATAAGGTCTATCTGGATGGTGTTTTTTGCGGTTCCACCACAGAAAATATCTGGGTTTTTTTAGATTTAGAACCAGGCGTTTCTTATATAGTTAGTATAACTACACAGTATGTGGCAGGTGAATCAATTCCTGTAACGCTGGAATTGATTATTACGGGAAATACTGACCCAATCGTTCAGCCCATTGCTTTAACCAATTACCCCAATCCTTTTAATCCTTCTACTACGATAAGCATTACGATTCCTGCAGGTTCTACGGGAACCTTGGAAATCTATAATGTAAAAGGACAAAAAGTTCGGGTTTGGAATTGCCTTCCTTCCGGAGAACAAAGAATTCTTTTTAATGGCTGTGATAAACAGGGTTTGCCACTGCCTTCGGGAGTTTATTTCTGCCTTGCTAAAACGCAAAATGGAGTGCAGATAAAGAAAATGACACTGATGAAATAATGAAGTAAGGAATTTCCCTTAGGGGCTCACGCCTTTGTAGCTATCATTTTATCAGGGATTCCGGGGTGGCAGGAAAGCTAAGTTCTTTCTCCGGATTTGCCTCTTTGCCAGCTGCCTGCAGAGCAAAAAAGACAGACAGTCCATAAATCAAGGGTGGTTCACCAATCCCTTTAGACCCGAAAACACTTGCCTCTTCGGTTGCGGAAGGAATTATTTCTATATAGGTTTCTGCAGGTAAATTACGAATTCCCGGGATTTTATAAGTGGAAGGATTGGCGCTTAAGTAAAATCCTTTTTCGTCATAAATCAGGTCTTCCATAGTGCACCAACCGATTCCCTGTAAAACAGCTCCCTCAATTTGTCCACGGTCAATTACTTCATTTAAGGAATTTCCGTTTTCGTGAACAATAAAAAGTTTACGGATTGTATGTTCTCCCAGCAAAGTATCCAGTTCAACTTCCGCTAAGGCAGCCCCATACACAAAATAGTGAAAAGGATGACCGATGCCTTTATCTCTATCAAACCACAAACCTGGAGTTTTATAATAACCGTAAGCTGCTAAAGGAACTCTTTCCGAATACGCATAACTGACCAATTCAGGAAAAGTGATATACGCATCGGGAAAGTCATTGCCAAAGACCTTGTTTTCGCTAAAGACAATATCTTCGGGAATTACAATCAGCTCATATTTCTGAGCGATAAAAGCAATTGCACTTTGGGTTAAATTCGCTTTAATTTTTTCTGCGGCAAGGCGTGCTGCGTTACCATTTATATCACTTCCTGTTGAAGCAGCGGTAGGTGATGCATTTCCAATGCGTTGGGTGTTACTGCTTTCCACTCTAATTTGGTTTACCGAAATTCCTAAAACCCTGGAAACGACAATTGCCACTTTAGTAGAAAGCTCCTGACCCATTTCTACTCCTCCTGTAGAAACAGAAACGCTGCCGTCTATATAAACCCAAACCAAAGCAGAACCTTGATTGAGAAGTGCAGTAGTGAAAGAAATGCCGAATTTTACAGGAGTGATACCGATTCCGCGTTTATAACGAGGATTGTGTTTATTGAATTCAGCTACTTCTTCTTTAAGCATAGAATAGTTTGTCTTTTCGGCTAATTTAGCATAGATATTATTTAACTGACTATGTGTTATTTCCTGTCCGTAGGGAGTTAGTTGTCCATTTTGATAAGCATTCCTTTGGCGGATTTCCAGGGAGTCTATTTTTAATTGGCGGGCTATCTTATCCAAAATACTTTCAATAACGAAAATACCCTGAGGAGCTCCAAAACCCCTAAAAGCTGTATTTGGAGGTAGATTTGTTTTACAGGCATAACCTCTAATGCGAATATCAGGTATAAAATAAGCATTCTCGCTATGAAACATCGCTCTTTCCAAAATAGCCATAGAAAGGTCGGCATAAGCACCTCCATTGGCAAGTAGCAATAAATCGTAAGCCAGTATTTTACCGTTTTCATCATAGCCAACCCGCCAAAGAGAAGTGAAAGGATGTCTTTTACCTGTATAGTGCATATCCTCAGCCCGGGTAAGTTTTACTAAAACAGGTCTTTTAGTTAAAAAAGCACCCAGGGCAGCCATACAAGCCCAAATTGTAGCTCCGCGTTCTTTTCCTCCAAAAGCACCACCCAAACGGGGAACTTCAATTATAACATCATTTGCCGGAATTCCTAAAACCCGGGAAGCAACTTCCTGAACTTCCATTGTGCTTTGAGTGGCAGTATGCAAAGTAATTCTATTGCCCTCAAAAGGAACAGCCAAACAGCGTTGACCTTCCAGATAGAAATGTTCCTGTCCGGTAGTAACTGTCCTGCCTTGCAAGGTGAAGGGGGCATTTTTTAAAGCGGTTTCTACATCTCCGCTTTCTATTTTGCGTTCGGAAGTATATCCCTGTTTTTTATGGTAGGCATCTTCAGGAGCGAAAATAGCAGGTAATTCCTCAAATTTCAGGATAATCTTAGCGACTGCTTTTTCAGCTATATATTCATCTTCTGCCAGCACCATTGCCAGGGGCTGACCGATATACATAATTTCCTTTTCCGGAAAAAGGGGTTCATCTTTAATAACTGTGCCGATTTGATTGATACCGGGAATAGAGGCAGAAGTGATAACTTTTACCACCCCCGGCATTTTTTTCGCCGCAGATATATCTAATTTGGTGATAAGTGAATGCGCTACGGGAGAAAAGAGAAATTTGGCATAAAGTTCTCCCTGTAAAGGTGGTTCATCAGCTATAAAACGAGATTTTCCACAAAGATGCAAGGTTCCTGAAAGATGATAGGGTTCAGAGTTCATTTTCTGCCTCCTGAAGTTCCTGCAGATATAAAATAAGGTGATTGCGGATTAGTTCTCTGCGAAATAAGGCAGTTCCACGCACATCGGTTAGGGGTTCAAATTCACTTTCTACTTCTTGAACTATGGCAGCCGGATCAAGAGCTTTAATTTGTTTACCTTTAAGGAATTCGGGGAGTTTTTTGGAAAGGACAGGGGTAGAAGCAACCCCTCCTATTGCCAAGGCAGAATTAATAATCCGACCGTTTTTATATTCAATCTTAACGGCAGTAATCACAGAAGAAATATCCACACTTTGGCGTTTGGCTGATTTAACGGTTTTTACATAAGTATCTTCAGTTAGAGGAGGAATAATGATTTCTTTAATAACTTCTCCCTTTTTAAGGGCTGTTTTCCGGTAAGCTATAAAGAAATCTTTCAGAGGTATATGCCTCAATTCCAATCGGGATTGCAACCACAGGGAAGCATTTAAAACCATTAGCAGAGGAATAGTATCACCCACGGGTGAGGCATTGGCAATATTACCTCCCAAAGTTCCCAAATTGCGTATTTGCCGGCTTGCAATTTGGGAAATAAGATTATGCAAAACAGGAAAGTCGGTTTTTACAATGCCGGATTCCCAAAGCTGACTATAAGTAACTGCAGAACCAATATGTAAACCATCCTGCTGTAGATAAAGACGATTGAATTCAGGAATTTTACTAAGGTCAATTAGAACCGGAAACTCTTTACGGTTAATATTCTTCTGCACCATAATATCTGTTCCACCTGCTATACAAACACATTCCGGATGTTCCGCATAGAAGTCAAAAAGCTGTTTAGTTGTTTCAGGCATTAAATAGCAGTTTACCTGTTGCGGAATTTCCGTTCTAACAACCAGCATTGAATCTTGTTCCTGGAAACGGAATAAATCCTGTTCCACTTTTCTACACCAGGCAGGAACTATATCTTTTTCATTTTGGTTGGTGCTAAGTTCATCAACAGCATTTAGTATATTTTGATAAGTGCCACAGCGACAAAGATTTCCTTCCAGAGCAGATAAAACTGTTTTTCTATCAGGATGTGGCTGCATCGCAAAAAGGGCAAATAAACTTAAGACAAAACCAGGAGTGCAATAGCCGCATTGAATTCCGTGATGTGTTAAAAGGGCTTGTTGAATGGGATGTAAATTCTCTGGAGAGCCCAAACCCTCAATAGTGATTAAGTGTTTGCCGTGTAATTTGGCAGCAGGATAGAGACAAGATGTAATTGCCTGATAAGTAATTATGCCTTCAAAAGGGTAAGCAATAACAACTGTGCAGGCACCACAATCTCCTTCATTACAGCTACATTTTGTTCCATAGAGATGTTTTTGAGTATGCAGCCAAGTGAGAGTAGAAATACCCGCAGGAATATCTGCAGTAAGCTTTTCGCCGTTGAGGAAAAAAGTAATGCGGTTTAAGTGAGTATCATATTGGGTAATTTGATGTTGCATAGTTATTCCTCTATAGTTTGGTTGACCGGGAGGTCAACCCTCCGGGGGTTTTGGTTGACCGGGAGGTCAACCCTCCGGGGGTTTTGGTTGACCGGGAGGTCA
>DAONFA010000014.1:30904-46833 GCA_035403355.1 Candidatus Cloacimonas sp.
TTTTGGTTGACCGGGAGGTCAGCCCTCCGGGGATTTTGGTTGACCGGGAGGTCAACCCTCCGGGGGTTTTGGTTGACCGGGAGGTCAACCCTCCGGGGTTTTTGGTTGACCGGGAGGTCAACCCTCCGGGGATTTTGGCTGACCGGGAGGTCAACCCTCCAGATCTCTCTCCAGATCTTTTTTGCGCATAGATTCTCTTTTATCATACGCCTTTTTCCCTTTTGCTAAAGCAAGGGTTATTTTACAAAGCCCTTCTTCATTGATGAATAGTTCCAAAGGAATTAGGGTCATTCCCTGTTCTTCCACTTTGGTTTTTAAGCGTTTTATTTCGTGTTTATGTAAAAGCAGTTTTCTTTTTCGTTCAGCTTCGTGATTAAAGTAGGCAGCTTTTTCCCAGGGGCTGATATGCAAATTATGCAGCCAGCATTCTCCTTCTTCAATTTTAGCATAGCTATCCTTGAAGTTTACTTTTCCAGCACGAATGGATTTTATTTCCGTTCCTTTTAAAGCAATACCTGCTTCCAGGGTTTGGATTATATAATAATCGTGTTCAGCGCGTCGGTTTTTAAAGGTTTTCATTGTTCCGTTGCCTGTAAAATCATTTCCTTATAGTCAGTTGCCTTATCCAGAAGCTGCTGTTCATTCACATTACAGAGTTGGCGTTTGTGCATAACTATTTTTCCTTGAATAATCATATCGCGAATACTGTTGCTATTTATTGCATACACCAAAAGGGAATAGGGATTGTAAACAGGGTTGTTTTCCAGTTCCTGTAAAGTAACAACAGCGATATCGGCAATTTTACCTTTTTCCAGAGAACCAAGTTCTTTTTCTTTGCCTAATGCCTTGGCAGCATTGATAGTAACAAAAGCAAATGCCTCTTTGGCGGGAAGCAATGCAGGGTCATTATTCAATGCTTTATGCAGTTTGGCAGTTACAGATAATTCCGTAAGTAAATCTAAATTATTGTTACTGGCAACACCATCGGTTCCTAAGCAGAGATTGATGCCTTTCTCCTGACACATTTTAACAGGGATAAAACCGGAGCTGAGTTTTAAGTTACTTTCCGTGCAAACAGCAATGCTGCTGAGTTTTTTTTCTGCCAAAAGTTCCATTTCCCGTTCATCAATCCAAATTCCGTGGGCAAAAATACTCCGCACCTCCAAAAGCCCTAATTCCTGCAAGTATTCCACAGGTCTCTTGTTATGCATTTTAAGGCAATTTTCCACTTCCTCTCTGGTTTCAGAAAGATGGGTATGAATCAGGATATTTTTATTTTTTGCAATTTCAGCACAGGTCTTTAAGGTCTGCGAACTACAGGCATAAATAGAATGTGGAGCTAAAGTAAAATCAATTAAAGGATTATTTTTATATTCCTCTTTCAGCACTTCTATTTTCTTTCCAATTGTGTTTTCCGGGCTATTTTTTGAAGGTTCATCATCAATCATCACTTCCCCTATCAAAACCCTTAAACCAGCTTGGGAACAGGCATCCGCTATGGAATTCATACAAAAATACATATCGTTGGTTGTGCTGATTCCGTTTTTAATCATTTCACTTGCACTATGCAAAGTTGCATCATACACAAATTGCGGTTTTATTAGTTTTGCTTCCAGGGGCCAAATATATTTCTGCAGCCAGATATTTAACGGCAGGTCATCAGCTAAACCGCGAAAATAGGTCATTGGTAAATGGGAATGCATATTTATCAAGCCGGGGATAATTAAACAGTTGTGCGTATCTATTTTTTGCTTGGTTTCGTAAGAGGAACTACCCTCAGGAAAAATAGCGTGTATCGTCCCGTCCTTAATGCCGATACAGTAATTTTCCAGAATTTGGCTTTGTGCATCCATCGTAATTACAGTGCCACCTTCCAGAACGATGTCAAAAATCATACTTGCACCTGCCGGGCTGCATCTTTGGGCTTGAAAATACCTTTGGGAGTAATAATTCCGGTGATAAGTTTAGCGGGAGTGATATCAAAAGCAGGATTTAATGCCGGTGAACCGGGATTGGCAAGATAGCTTCCATTGATGCGTTTAATTTCATCTTCATCACGAATTTCAATAGGAATATCACAACCCTCTTTACAAGATAAATCAAAAGTGCTGAAAGGGGCAGCTACATAAAAAGGAACTTTATGCTCTTTGGCTAAAACTGCCTTCTCATAAGTGCCTATTTTATTGGCAATATCGCCATTAAGACAAATTCTGTCAGCTCCGGTCAGCACCAAATCAATCTCCTTTTTCCAAAAATAAAAGCCCCCGGCGCTATCGGTTATTATTGTATGAGGAATACCTTCCTGCTCCAATTCAAAAGCAGTTAAGCGGGCACCTTGAAAACGAGGACGGGTTTCATCTATATAAACAAAAATATCTTTATTTTGCTGATGGGCAATGCGAATTACGGCTAAAGCGGTTCCCCAATCCACTGTAGCTAAAGCACCTGCATTACAATGAGTTAAAATTCGGGCTCCCTGGGGAACTATTTCACTGCCTGTTTTGCCGATTTGATAGCAGTCATCAATACTTTTTTTGGCAAATTCCCGGGCTGCTAAAATGGCTACCTGACGGGAATGCTTATAATCCGGAATAAACTTGATGGTCTGTTCATAAACATAATTTACCCCGTTGCGAAGGTCAATAGCGGTAGGACGGGTAGCAATAATTTCATCTCTGGCAGTGCGTAAATAGACCCTAAATTTTTCTTCCGGAGCATTTTGAGCTGCTAAAGCAATGGCATAAGCAGCTGCAGCTCCAATAGCAGGAGCTCCACGAACGGTCATTTCTCTGATGGCAGAACAAATTTCCAGATAATTACTGTATTCCGCAATCCGAAATTCGTGCGGTAATTTATTCTGGTCTATCATTTTAACCCGTTCATTTTCAAACCATACCGAAAGGTATTGTTTTCCGTTTATCTGCATTTATTCTCCATATTTTATAGCTCTTTAAGGTTAAAAAGTATTTTCTAAAAAAAGCGCATATTTCGTCAACATCTTTCTCATCAGTGGCATATTACGGGTTGCTGAAATCCGTTTATCCACCATTTTTAACCCAAATAATGCAGAAATAACCCAACGCAAAAAGAAAAGTGTTGCCTACTTTTCTCCTTTACTTGTTTGTTTTTTTGTAAATTTTTTGGTTGCATTGTCCAATATTACATCACCTCGGAGCCCGATATTTTCTCAATAACGCTCCGATATGATTCCCGTATCTTTCTCGTATCGCGATATGGGAACGATACGGGAATCTCATCTGCCGCATATTGCAAAAAAACAGGAACTGATTAACAAATATAAGGCGGAAGCATTCGTTTATAAAAAGATAACGGAAAGCAAAAATATGCCTCCCGTTATCTTCAAGGTGGGTATAGAGTTAGTTTACTTTATAGGTTGTCTCGCCTTTTTCAAAGAAGGCAATAATCTGTTTGGCAGCGGCAATTCCGGCATTGGTATTTGCTTCGCTGGTTTGAGCACCCATTTTTTTCGGGGTGAAGAAAACTCTTTCCGGATACTGTTCTAACAGGGTTGCACTGTTATCTGGAGCAACATCGCTCACATAGCGAAATTTCTTCTTTTCGGCAAATGCTTTCAAGAGAGCTTCTTCATCAATAATTTCCTTGCGTGCTGTATTCACCAGAACAGCATCATCTTTTACTAAGGATAAAAGATTCCAGTTTACGCACTTTTTGGTTTCATCGGTAGCTGGAATATGCAAAGAAATATAATCGCCAGATTTAAATACTTCTTCTACACTGTGTAAGGGTTTAACTCCTTCTTTCAGGATAACTTCATCCTTCAGATATGGGTCAAAGGCATAAACCTCCATACCGATTCCTTTGGCAATTTTTGCTACATACCGGGCAACCCAGCCAAAACCATACAGAGAAAGAATTTTGCCTGCCAGTTCTGTTCCGGATTTGCCGTTAAATTTGTTTCTGGCAATATAAATCATCATTCCGATGGCAAGTTCGGCAACGGCATTGGAATTTTGCCCCGGGGTGTTCATAGCTACAACATTATGTGCAGTAGCGGCTTTTAAATCAATATTGTCATAGCCGGCACCGGCACGGACTACAATTTTAAGTTTTGGTGCGGCATTAAAAGCTTCCGCATCCATAATATCGCTGCGGATAATTACTGCTTCCGCAGCAGCTAACGCTTTATGCAGTTCACTCTTATCGGTATAATTTTCCAGAAAGGAGTATTCGTAACCGGCTTTTTCCAGCTCGGCTTTGATTTTCTGAACTGCATCTGCGGCAAAGGGTTTTTCGGTTGCAATAAGGACTTTTGGCATTTTTGCCTCCTATGGTTTATTTTGTTGTTTCTGTTTATGTTTCATTTACCTAAAATTCCTAAAAGAACACCTGCAGCAACTGCCGAACCAACAACTCCTGCTACATTGGGTGCCATTGCATGCATTAGTAAATAATTCGTTTTATCGTATTGTTGACCCACAACCTGAGAAACGCGTGCTGAAGCGGGAACTGCAGAAACTCCCGCACTACCAATTAAGGGGTTTATTTTGTTTTTGGAAAAGAGATTCATAACCTTGGCAAAAATAACCCCGGCAGCAGTTGCCGCGGCAAAAGAAAAAGCCCCCAGGAAAAAGATTTTCAAGGTGGCAGGAGTTAAGAAAACATCAGCTGTGGTTTTAGCTCCAACGGTTAAGCCAATTAAAACAGTTACAACATCAATTAAAACAGTTCTGGCACTATTGGCAAGGCGATCAGTAACTCCACTTTCTTTTAACAGATTGCCTAAAAAAAGCATTGCCAGAAGAACAACACTACCCGGAGAAATGAAAGTGGTAACTACAAAAGCAATTATCGGGAAAATTATTTTTTCCTTCTTGGAAACTACTCGTAAAGGTTTCATCCTAATAAGACGCTCTTTTTTGGTGGTGAGCAATTTCATAATCGGAGGTTGAATTATCGGCACCAAAGCCATATAAGAATATGCTGCCAAAGCTATTGAGCCCAAAAGATGAGGTGCCAGTTTGGAAGCTAAAAAAATGGAAGTGGGTCCGTCAGCTCCTCCGATTATGCCAATGGAAGCAGCTTCCAAGATATTAAATCCCAATAGGATACTGCCAATAAAAGTAGCAAAAATTCCAAATTGAGCTGCCGCACCTAAAAGAATAAGTCGCGGATTGGCAATTAAAGTAGAAAAATCGGTCATTGCTCCTATTCCTAAAAAAATCAGGGAAGGATAAATGCTTTTATTTACACCGAAATAGAGATAGTTTAAAACAGAGCCCTCATTCATTACTCCTAATCCTTGTTGACTAACCCCGGGCATATTGCCAACAATGATGCCAAAACCGATAGGAATCAACAGCAGGGGCTCAAATTCTTTCGCTACACCCAAATAGACAAAAACCATCCCGATGATAATCATCATCAGATTTCCCCAGGTTACATTCATAAAACCCGTGCTCTGAATAAATTGGCTTAATTCCTGCATAAAGCTAATCCTCAAACTCAATTAGGGGGTCATTATCCTGCACGAGGTCTCCCTTATGCACATATATTTTACTTATTTTTCCTGTTCTGGGGCTGTAAATATCCGATTCCATCTTCATCGCTTCCAGAATTAAAACAGTATCTCCTTCTTTTACATAGTCATTAGGCAGGACTTTAATTTCCATAATCGTTCCAGGAATAGGAGCACGCAGAATCTTTTCCGTAACTGCCGTTTTTTCAGTTGGCTCTACTAAACTTGGTTTCGGTGGTTTACTTACCGGTGGAGTTTTAATTTCAGCTCCGGTAATGGTCATCATTAAATCTCCTTCTTTCACGGGAGCACGTTCCTTAACAAGGATTTTGTCAATTTTTCCGTCAACGGGAGAAGCAATCTCGCTTTGCATCTTCATCGCCTCAATGATGATAATTGCCTGTCCTTTTTTCACTTCTTCTTTTTCGGAAACAAGGATGGTAACTATCACTCCGGGAAGCGGAGCGCGAATTTCACCTGAATAAAGATCGGTGCTACTGCTGAATGCAGGTGCCAAAGGAACAGCTTTTTCCTGAACGGCAAGCTTAGGGATATTGTGAATTTTATCGTCTTCAATTTGTACCAGATATTCTGTTCCGTTCAAATTTATTTTTGCATGGGTAGGGCTGTATTCTACAATTTTGGCTTCAAAATGTTCGTTATTAATTAACAACTTATAGGTCTTCATCATTTATCTCCGCTTAAGGTAAATTTCCCGATTGGGCATATTTAACATTGAACTGGCACGCCATTGATTTGTGGGAGTGCGTTTAAAGGTTAAGGCAATTTTTCTTTTCTCTTCCAGAGATTGCTCATACAAAAATATAGTGGCTGCCAGAGCAACTATTACATTGTGATTTAAAGTGGCGGAAGCGGCACGAACTTTTCCTCCCGGAGAAATTTTCAGGTCTGCCTTTTTTTCTTTGGGGGGGCGGTTCAGATGATTCAATTGCCCGATTATAATACTGGTAATCAACAAAGCAGCAAATACAGTTAGCATTCCTACCAGGGTTATATTAAGCCCGAAATTTAAGCTTTTTGCTTCAAATTGCCGGTGAATTTTTTTGATATCTTCGGGGGTTATGTTTAATGACTGCAAAGAATAACTATCCCATTTTTGAGAATTGGGCTTATCCAGTCCGATATCCTGTTTGATTTTTTTCACAGGCATTTTAAGTGCCGCGGCAACTTCTTCTAAAGTGGATAATTCTGTGTAACCATAAATGCTATATTGTTGTGCCAAAAGTGCTTTATAAGGAGTAATGCCCAGTTTTCTTAAACTCATTTTATCCAGTTTTTCGTTTTGCGGTTCCAAACCGAGGTAGCTCTTCCAACGGTCTATATCCTTAATTTGCAGTTTATTGGCTACTTCAGCAAGAGGAGCTGTATCCCGAAAACCGTATTCGGAAAGGATTTCTTTTCCCCGGGCTAAGGATAAGCTATCGGAAATTGTTGGCGCATTTACACTTATTTGAGCTCCGGCAGATACAATGCAGAAGACAGCTATTACAATAAATACTATTTTTCGCATTGCCGATACCTTACAAAGGAATATTGCCATGCTTGCGGGGAGGAATGCTGTCGTTTTTATTTGCCAGCATTTCCAAAGCACGAATTAAACGAAATCTTGTTTCGGAGGGCTCAATGATATCATCTATATATCCCCTTTCCGCAGCTACGAAAGGATTGGCAAATTTTTCCCGATATTCTTTTTCCCGCTCCTGAAGAACTGCCTTAGGGTTTTCTGCTGCCATTGCTTCTTTGCGAAAAATAACTTCCACTGCGCTTTCAGGACCCATAACTGCAATTTCGGCAGAGGGCCAGGCATAAACAATATCGGCACGCATATGACGACTATTCATTACACAATAGGCACCCCCGTAGGCCTTACGGATAATGACAGTTACTTTGGGAACTGTAGCTTCCGCAAAAGCATAAAGAAGTTTTGCTCCGTTACGAATAATTCCGTTATGCTCTTGCATCGTTCCAGGCAAAAAACCGGGAACATCTTCCAAAACCACCAAAGGGATATTGAAAGAATCACAAAAACGCACAAATCGGGCTCCTTTGATACTGGCATCAATATCTAAAACACCGGCTAAAATTTTGGGCTGATTAGCTACAATTCCTACACTGCGACCATTCATTCTGCCAAAACCAACAATTATGTTCTGGGCAAAGTTACTCATCACTTGCAAAAATTCGCCCTCATCAACAAGCGGATAAATCACTTCCAGCATATCGTATGGCTTATTAGGATTTTCCGGAACCAGCTCATTTAGAACATCACAACTACGAGTGACAGGATCAGCACCCGGAACATAAGGCGGGTCTTCCAAGTTATTGGAAGGCAAATAACTTAACAGTAACTTGATGGTTAGCATAGCATCTTCTTCACTATTAGCAATAAAATGCGCTACTCCACTTTTACCGGTATGAACTTTTGCTCCACCCAAATCTGCATTACTAACTGTTTCATTTAAGACGGTTTTAACAACCTTCGGTCCGGTAACGAACATATAGCTGTTGCTTTTTTCCATCACAATGAAATCTGTGATAGCTGGAGAATATACAGCTCCACCTGCACAGGGACCTAAAATAGCAGAAATTTGAGGTATCACTCCACTTGCCATTACATTCCGCCAAAAAATCTCAGCGTAACCTGCAAGAGCATCAACCCCTTCCTGAATTCTGGCTCCGCCGGAATCATTCAGCCCAATTAAAGGACAACCGTTTTTAAGTGCCATATCCATCACTTTGCAGATTTTATCAGCGTAGGTCTTAGATAGAGAACCACCAAAAACAGTAAAATCCTGAGCAAAAATATAGACCATTCTTTCATTGATGGTGGCGCAACCTGTTACTACACCATCCCCGGGATGAATATATTTATCCAAACCGAAATTGGTGCAACGATGAGTTACGAACATATCAAATTCTTCAAAACTATCGGGATCAACCAGCAGGGCAATCCTTTCTCTCGCAGTTAGTTTACCTTTTGCGTGCTGTTCGGCAATGCGTTTTTCTCCACCACCTAAAAGAGCGGCAGAGCGTTTTGCCTTCAGCTTTTCCAGAGGGCTCTGGTTTTCCATTTCTTTTCTTTCCTGTTTTTTTTTCTTATTTTTCAAAAAGTTATGCCATAGTCATTTTTTCTAAAGCTGTTTTTTAGTAAAGGGAAATGTTCCGTGGTTTATGATAGTTGTTATGTCTAAAGCTGTTTTCTATTGTTTTCTGTCGTCCCGCTGGGAATTTAAATTTGCAATCCTCTTAATCCTTAAATCCTTGTTTCAAAAACTAAATCTGCATAATCAGCGTGAAAATATCCAAGAAGAACAACATCCTCGTCGTTCCCTTTACAGCCAAATTATGTAGTTTCCGCTATCTTCTATGATAGCTTGATAGTTTGATTGTTGTGGGTTGACCAGGAGGTCAACCCTCCGAATTTTGGTTGACCAGGAGGTCAACCCTCCGGAGAAACGACATCCTTGTCGTTTATTACGGTTGACCGGGAGGTCAACTTTCCTGTATTTTACTGGATTAAAACCTGTCGCTCAAATCTGTCTTCACGCTGGGAATTTAAATTTGCAATCCTCTTAATCCTTAAATCCTTAAATCCTTGTTTCTAACATTCAAACCCTAAAATCCTTGTTTCTAACATTCAAACCCTAAAATCCTTGTTTCAAAAATCAAAATCCCAATTTCCTGCTCATCCTTAGGGTATTTAATCTTTTCCCTGTTTATGAAAGCGTCTAAACACATAATAACATCTTACGGCTAAGAACTAACTCATCTGAATACAAGGTTATATAATAGACCCCGGTTTTGCAAAGCTGTCCATATTTATCTTTTCCATTCCAGAACACAGGACTGTCGGTAACCTTAAAACTGATAACTTCCTGCTCCAACACATTGGTAATTACCAGTTTATATAATCCTGTAAGGTGAAAGTTAAAGATAATTTCAACAGCTTCCCCTTTATGCATTGGACTGGGAGAAACTTCCATTAAGCAATTATAATTAGCTGTAGATTCATTAGCAGGGGATTCGGGTTTTGTAGCCAAACTGCATCCCATAAGCATAATAAGCAGAAAAATGCATCCGGCAAGAAGATATATTTTAGGCATATTCATCTTAGTTCCTCATATATTAGTATTATTTAAGCAGCATTGATATAATCTGAAAAGCATTTAAATTGCAACCAAAATTGTAGATATTCTTATCTTTGCATTGGCTTCCTCCAGGGAAAGAAGAATAGTTTCCCTTAAGTGAAACCAGATCTCTATAATGCAAATCCAAACCAATACCATAAGTAACACCTTCAATATTCCCCCCTTTATCTTTATGATAGCCACCTCTTAAATAAATGGTATCCAGAAAACCAAGCTCTGTTCCAATTCCATAAATATTGGGGCTTTTCGTTCTATCATCATTCATTCCGGCAAGAAGACGCAGGCATCCAAAATTTTCAAAATTATCCATTATCCTTTTCTTTTTCAGATAGTTCGGATTTTTAAGCGATGCAGAACAAGCAATTCCAGTGTTTGTGCTTTTGTATATTTTATTTGGTTGCTCTAAACTATATTCAATATTGTCCTCAAAGACATTGAACATAGAAATTCCGGCTACGGATTCCAGATGTATTTTGTCGGTTAAGGGAAAACTATATTTTAAAAGAGCTCCGGAATCTATACAATTAGCATCATATTCTTCATCTATAGAAGCGGGATAATTATAGCCAGGATCAATAGAACTGTAATTTAAAATATAATTCATCCCGAGGCAAAGGTCTAATTTTTTGTTAGAGAATGTATTATCGTTACTAATAATCCGATAGAGATCGGCAAAATTAACTGAAATTCCTAAGGGATGCATTACTTCCTTTAGTTCCTTCGTAATTCCTGTCTCATAACCATTTTCATCAGTAAGTGATATCCTTCCATAATCAGCTTTTATTCCCCAAGTTTGAACATTGGTAATAGAAGGGAAAAGAAAGCCCATACCCTTATAAGATAAACTCATCATTGAAGCATAATAGGTATTTTCTTTTTCATCCCCGGGATGTTTTAATCTCATAAAATCATAGCAGGTATTGGAATAACTGAGCCCTGTATGCAAAGATGGATAAGCAGGATTATCATAAGCATTTAAAGGTTCATTGTGCCAAATATTTACAACCCCTACAGGACTTCCACCCATAGCAAGATTAATTGCCGAGGGCTCAAAACCATTTACCAGTAAAGCATAATTGGAGATAGCCGATAAATTTGCTATCACCGCAGCTAAAATAAAAGCCAGCAAGATTACTTTCCGCATCTAAAAAACTCCTCAAAATAACTTTATGTATTTGTAAAATTTTAGCTCTTTCTGTCAAGAATTTTCTTTCAACTTACCGATCCTAACACTTTTCCCTGAAATACCTTGCCATTGACAGCATCTTGTCGTTTCCCTTACAACCGAGCTAATTCTTTACGCATAATTGGCGGTAACGAAATAAATCAGGTGTGTTAGCTTTTTGGTTGACCAGGAGGTCAACCCTCCGAATTTTGGTTGACCGGGAGGTCAACCCTCCGAAAAAAGGACATCCCTGTCGTTTGATATGGTTGACCGGGAGGTCAACCCTCCGTATTTTGGTTGACCGGGACATCAATCTTCCCTCCAAATTCTTTACCCCTGTTTTTGCTTGACAGTATGCCTCTCTCAAAAAGAATGACCCAAATTTTAAGTGCATCTTTAGCTCAGCTGGTAGAGCAACTGACTCTTAATCAGTGGGTCCGGGGTTCGAATCCCCGAAGATGTACCATATTTAAAATAGCGGTAATTTGCCCTTTGCTCCGCAGCCAAAATGTGCTAAAGTGCGGTAAATAGTTTTGCCGGCTTTAGCAGCCGGCTTTTTTTTAAGATAAAGAAAGGGTGTGTAAGTCAGATATTGAAAAATTAGGAGATATAAATGACAGCTGCATTACATGCAATCAACAACACTGATAGAAACGGCTATGTATTCACCTCAGAGTCCGTATCGGAAGGTCATCCGGATAAGGTTTGTGATCAGATTTCGGATGCTATTTTGGATGCCTATCTGGCAGCCGATCCTCATTCCAAGGTTGCCTGTGAAACATTAGCTACAGAAAACAGGATAGTGCTTTCGGGAGAAATCTCTTCCCGGGCAACCGTAGATATTGAAAAAATCGTGCGGGACACAATAAAGGAAATCGGTTATACAAATCCGGACAAAGGTTTTGACTATAATTGCCTGATAAATAACTATCTTCATCGTCAGGAAGCTGCTTTGGAAGAGAATACCGGAGCGGGAGACCAAGGTTTAATGTTTGGCTATGCCTGTTCCCAAACCAAGAATTTGATGCCGGTGCCTATTGAGCTGGCTCATAAGCTGCTCTATAATTTGGCGCAGGCAAGAAAAAACGGAACCGTAAAACACTTGCTGCCCGATTCCAAAAGTCAGGTTTCAATGCGTTATTTGGGACGCAAAGCGGTGGACTTAAAATGCCTGGTAATTTCTACTCATCACGATGTTTTAAGCGAGAACGACTTTGAGGAATTGAAAGAGCAAATAAAGCAAATAGTTATCTTACCTTCAATAGCCGATATTGAAGATGAATGCAAGGGCTATTTTGAAACCAAGAATTGTGAAATTAAAATCAATCCTTTAGGTCCCTGGCAGGATGGAGGTCCCGCTTTTGATACAGGACTTACAGGCAGGAAAATAATTGTAGATACTTATGGCGGCTGGGCTCAACATGGGGGAGGTGCTTTTTCCGGAAAGGATGCTACCAAAGTAGATAGAAGCGCTGCCTATATGGCAAGGCATATTGCCAAAAGCATTGTTACCAGTGGATTAGCCGGTGAATGCTTAATTCAATTCAGCTTTGTGATTGGAGAACAGAAACCGGTTTCTTTGATGGTAGATACTTTTGGCAGCGGCAAAGAAAGCGATGCGGAAATAGAAAGAATCATTGCCCGAAACTTTGACTTGACAGTTGGCGGGATTATTAATTACTTAGATTTATGTAAGCCAATATTCTTTCCCACTGCTTCTTACGGTCATTTCGGCAGAGAAGGTTTTTCCTGGGAAAGGGTTAAGCATATTTCCAGATAAAGGAGAAAGCTGCATTGCTGTTTGAAAATTCAAGGGATAAACTCTATCCTGAGCTTTCATCCTGTAAAAACTTCTTTCTGATTGCAGGTCCCTGCGTTATTGAAGAAGAAAGCATAATGCTTGCCATAGCGGAAGCACTGAAGGAACTTTGTGCCCGAAAAGCAATTCCCTTAGTTTTTAAGGCCTCCTATAAAAAAGCAAATCGCAGTTCTGTTAATTCCTTCAGCGGTCCCGGAATGGAAGAAGGGCTGAAACTGCTAAGTAAAATCAAGCAGGATTTTGAGGTTCCAATTCTAACCGATGTGCATGAATGCGTTGAAGTTGCTTCTGCTGCAGAGGTCTGTGACATTTTACAAATTCCCGCCTTTCTTTCCCGGCAGACGGATTTAATAACGGCTGCTGCCGCAACGGGTAAAACAATCAACATCAAAAAAGGGCAATTTATGGCTCCTGAGGATATGCAACTGGCTGCCGAAAAAGCAAGTAGCACAGGTAATAAACAAATTCTTTTAACGGAGCGCGGAACTACTTTCGGTTATCATAATCTGGTGGTGGATTTCCGCAGTTTTATTATTATGAGCCAGTTTGGTTATCCTGTTGTTTATGATGTAACTCATTCTTTGCAAAGACCTTCACTGGGTAATTTTTCCGGAGGCAATCCTGAATTTGCTTTACCGCTGGCTAAAGCTGCAATTGCTACAGGACAGGTAAAAGGTCTATTTATAGAAACGCATCCGGAACCGCATAAAGCAAAAAGTGACGCTGCCAGTATGCTTCCTTTGGCAGAAATGGAATTTCTTATCCAGAGCTGTCTGCAGGTTATTACAGAAAAGGAAAAGTGATGATGTATAACAAAAAAGCTTTAACTAAACCCATTAAACGGTTAGTTCCCTGGAACGATATCAAACTAATCGTCTTTGATTGTGACGGAGTTCTTACGGACGGTCGTTTTATTTATGGCTCCACCAATCTGGAATTGAAACATTTTCACGGTCACGATGGCTTGGGTTTTAAACTACTGCAAAAGACGGATATTATTATTAGTGTTATCAGTGGACGCGGTTCCGAGGCATTGGAAAGACGCTGTAAGGATTTAAATATAACCTATCTTTTTCAAAATGTGGCAAATAAGCTGCAGTGTCTGGATAATTTGTTAAAGGAATTAAACCTTATTTATACCAATGTTGCCTATATGGGCGATGACTGGAATGATGTTCCGGTAATGCAAAAAGTTGCTTTTTCCGCAGCACCGGCTGATGCTCAACCCGATGTAGCAAAAATAGTGGATTGGGTTTCGGAATTTAAAGGTGGACAAGGTGCTGCCAGAGATATGATTAACTATGTGCTCACGCGTAAAGGTATCTATGAAAAGACCGTTTTGGCTTATCTGGATAGTATCGGTTAGCATTCTTATTTTGCTAACTTCCTGTCAAAAAGATAGTTTGCAGTTATCAACGGATGTTTTAGCGCGTGATTTGCCCGATGAAATAAGTTATAATGTTAAACTGATACAACTGGATAATGACCGCAACGAATATTTTCTGGAAGCAAACAAGATAGAGCGCTTTTATAACCGGCGTTTGCTGTATGCCTATAAAGTAACTCTTACCACCTATGACAAAAATAACCAGATAAGTTCTGTTATTAAAGCCGATACAACTATTGTTGACGACGCCCGCAACCTTATTTTTGCTAATGGAAATGCTCTTCTTACTTCTCCTAATGGAACTTTGGCTACCCAAAAATTGGTGTGGGAAAGGTCTATTGATGAAATAACAGCTCCCTTAACAGTTACCGTTACCCGTGCCGGTAATATTATGCAAGGTCAGAATTTACGCACCAACAGCCATTTAAGCATCGTAGAAATGGATGCTGTTTCTGCCGAGGGCATTGTAAAAGAAGAAGAAATTAAGTGGTAAAAAGGATTCTTTCCTGTCTGCTGCTTTCTCTTCTGTTTTTGCCTTTAATAGCCAAACAGAAACAAGCAGAAGAAGAATTCCGTCTGGTTCATTCTGATAAGCTCTTTATGACCAAAATGGAGAATGAACAAGCCCTGGAATTGAACGGAAATGTACATTTCTTCTATGGAAACACAGAATTCCTTTGTCGGAATGCCCTAATTCTGGATAAACAGAAAATAGCTCGTCTGGCAGGAAATGTTATTGTAAAAAACGACAGCTTGACTTTGGAAGCAGATACTTTAGCTTATTACAGGATTCCGGATTTGATGAACCTGGGGGGAAGAATAACTGCCACCGAAAAAACTAAAGAAGGTGTTTACCGCTGGCTGAAAAGCAGTTTTGCCTCTTACGACAAGAAAAATCAAATTATAACCGCCTGGAATAATGTGCGCGGTTTTGATTATCAAGAAAATGCCCGGGTAAAATGCGGCTATGCACAATGGGATAGAGGAAACGGCTATGCTTTGATGTTGGATGAGCCCTTTTTAACTTCCGGAACCGAAGATACCCTTTCCGTGGCTGCGGAAAAAATGGAATACTTTGCCCCGGAACGCAAACTGATTGCCACTTTCAATGTTCGGGTGGATAGAGGTGAATTCAATGCTACCAGCGCTTTTCTCATCTATTTTCTGGAATCTGAAAAAGCAATTTTTACCGGAGAGCCCAAGTTTGTTTCCGATTTTGCCGATGCTGTAGCCCGGGAATTTCATCTCTATTTGAAAGAACGAAAATTAGCGAA
This sequence comes from Candidatus Cloacimonas sp., assembly GCA_035403355.1. Taxonomy (NCBI): domain Bacteria; kingdom Pseudomonadati; phylum Candidatus Cloacimonadota; class Cloacimonadia (SeqCode); order Cloacimonadales (SeqCode); family Cloacimonadaceae (SeqCode); genus Cloacimonas (SeqCode); species Cloacimonas sp. (SeqCode). The sequence continues at coordinate 46,216 of DAONFA010000014.1, forward strand.
AGCCGAATTAATTGATTCCTGCCACATTGATTTTGCCGAAGAACGATTTAGCCCAAAGAAAAATAAAGTGGATGCGGATTTGGTTACTATGGATTTTCAGGATGAGCAACTGCGAAAATTTACCGCCGAAGGAAAAGTGGGCTATTTCTATCAACAAGATGAAACCGAAAAAAAGGATTTTATGGCTAATAGCGCTACAGGGCTTTACCTGCAGGCGAATTTTAATGAAGAAAGCAAGCTCCAAAATATGCAAATGCGAACGGATATTAACGGGAAATATGTATTTAAGAAATGAAGGGATGTCTTGTCACCTGCCCTCAATGAAACCACACCCCGATGCTTGTTTTGACTTACAATTTTGCCAATGCCATCACAGAAACCACAACCCACTCTTATAGTTCACTTACAACCGCTTTTTAACTGGTCTCCAAACCTGAAAATTGTGAGTTAAAACAAGAATCCTGCACACTGCCAACCTATCCATACCAACCCCTCAAATTCCACAATCGTGTAAGAATGTCCTTTTTCACATTTACAGAGTTGGGTGGAATTGTTCAGAAATCGTTGTTTCGGGGCGAATTTTTGTTTTAACTCTAAACCGAGCTTCAGCTTTGACAG
>DAONFA010000015.1:0-16838 GCA_035403355.1 Candidatus Cloacimonas sp.
TACTACACAATTTAATAGTTGCCGTTTAGGAAATAGTGATTATTCAAATCCTCCTACTTTGAGTTTATCTACTGCCAGACCTAATATCCAGATAAATATGACAACATCTGACCCTACCTCAGAACCTAATCCTGCCAATCTTGTCAGCCCTCTTAACGGTGCTACCAATATTCTCTTATCGCAGACACTTAATTGGTCATCCGGAGGTGGTTCTCCTACTGATTATAAGATATTTTGGGGAATCAGTGAAACCTCTTTTGAAAATGAACAATCTGGTTTAACAACAACATCTTTCAGCCCTCCAAATCTTGAATATTCAACAACTTATTACTGGAAAGTTGATCCTCATAATGATTATGGCTATGCTTCAGATATTGCTACTCTTCCTGTCTGGTCTTTCACAACTATGGCTGATCCGACAATTAATCCTCCATTTACAGAGGGCTTTGAACATAGTGGTGCTTTACCAAATGGTTGGAGCGTAACTCATGGCTCTGGTGGTTCCAAAAATTGGGAATGTGTTACAACTGATTCTCATGGAGCTTCTTCTGCACATAGTGATTCATATTTTGCTCGTCTCGATGTATATAATGCATCTACTTCTTACAATTTTTATTGCCTAATTACTCCGCCCATTGATCTCAGCTCTGGAAATATTCGCTTGAATTATTGGGTTTGGATTGGTTCTACAGGTTCATCCACGCCTTTAGATATAGAGATTTCAATTGATAATATGGCAACTTGGAATGTTTTATATCAACATACTTTAACGACAACCAATACCTGGTTCAATAATACTATTGCCTTAACTGATTACGCATCTTCCGGTGCCTATATTAGATTCAAAGGAAAAAGTAATTATGGTTCTGGTTCATGCAATATGGGCTTGGATGATATAACCTTTGAACCTATACCGACAATACCTTTCTTTAGTTACAGCCCCACTAGTTTACCATTTGGAGCTGCTTTAGTTAATAGCCCCACTGCTTATCAAAATGTTACTATTACAAATACTGGTGGTGGAGTACTTAATCTTGCTGAAGTAGATGTAAGCATAATTGGAACATATCCCTCAATGTTTTCTTTTGACCCTGTGAATCTGGGGGCAGAATTAGGTCCCAATCAATCAGTAACTATTCCTGTTCGTTATAATCCTACTGCTATAGGTGAACATTCTGCTACTCTGCAAATGGTCTATAATGCAACCAACTATGAGGTTGCATTATCAGGAAATTCATTAAGTGAGCATGCCCTTTATGAAAGCTTTGAAAGTGACACTTTCCCACCTGTGTGTTGGTCAAATCCAGGTTCCTGGAGCCGTTCCACAAGTTATGCTAAACAGGGAGTTGCTTCAGCTTATAAATACCCGTATGATACAAGCAAATATATTCTTTCCACACCTAAAGTTACTATAACCGACACCAGTACTTTAAATTTGTGGACCTTATGCTCCAGCACAAGTGGTACTATAGAAGTTATCTATTCTCCGGATAGAACTACCTGGACGCAGATTGGCAGAAATATTACACATTCTGCAACCAATACCTGGTATAATACAATTGTGGATTTAAGTTCTCTTGCCGGAAATAATTATTATCTTGGTGTAAGAACAGGTGGACAATCATATACATCCTATTATATTGATCTGGTAATTGGACCTGACATTACTCCTGAGGCACCCGGAGCTCCTACTCTTACAGCACCTTCCAATGGAGCTACTTTGGTTAGTATTTTACCTACCTTTACCTGGACAGCTCCTACTACTGGTGGAATTCCAACAGGGTATAAGGTCTATTGTGATAATAATAACCCTCCTACTTCAGAGATTGCGGATGTAACCGGTTTAACTTTTACCGCTACTGTCCCCTTGCTTAATGAAACTCAATATTATTGGACTGTGAAAGCATATAATACTGCTGGAGATACAGCTGCTACTCCTGTCAGCTTTACTACTGTAGAACAAGGTTATACTGTTATTGGAACGGGGACATCTACTCAGCGTCAGCCCTTTAGTACACTCTGGGGTTATGAACGTTCTGCTGCCTTATATACCAATGCTCAGATAGGTGGATTTGGATTATTAGATAAAGTTGCCTGGAATTGTGCTACTACATCTACTACGGCTGTTCCATATAAGATATATGTAATGCAGACAGATGGTACTGCTTTTACTGCTATGAGCTGGGATACTTTTACCGCAAGTGCAACCCTGATAGATGAGGGAACACATACCTTTTCTACTACCGGCTGGAATTTATTTGAACTTGATAATCCTTTCTCTTATGTTTTAGGAAATTTAATAGTAGCAGTAGAAACAAATTATGGTGGTAGTGGAGGTGGTTCAGGCCATACTTTCTATTATTCTACAGGTGCAGCTAGTAGCCATCAATACTGGAATCAGGACAGCACTCCTCCTACGGGAAATGGAACAGTAAATACCAATTTACCTAATATTATGCTGCATTTATCTGAGTTACCAACAAATCCTACAATTAATATTACTCCTACCAGTTGGGATTTTGGACAGGTACAGATTAACACTACTAATACTAAGGACTTTACAATTAGTAATATAGGTGGTGGAACCTTAACTATTAATCCTGCAATAGAATTAATTGGGACTAATGTAGATCAATTCCTGCTTACAGATACTAATAGCTATCCTTGTGAACTTGGATCGGGTGAAGCGATGACTGTTTCTGTTGCCTTTGCTCCTACTTCCATAGGTGAAAAGACAGTAAATCTAAAAATAGTTGATAATTTAAGTAAGACAGAGCATAATATTCCTTTAACCGGAACCGGGGCTGACTATTCTATAAGTTCCATACCTTATTTGAATGATTTCCAGAGCAATATTAACGGTTGGACTGTCTTAAATGTAAATGATGATGAGAATGAATGGGAGCGATTAACTGAAAGCGCTTCTAATATGGCAATGCAGATAAGCTATAATTCCTCCGAAGCAATGAATGACTGGTTTATTACTCCTCCAATAAATTTAACCAAGGATATTACCTACTATATTAAGTATGAATATCGGGTTGCATCAGATTATTTTCCTGAGAACCTTGGTGTATATATTGGCAACTCACCTACTCCTGCAGCTCTTACTACTCTTCTTGATGATCAAAGTCCATTAACCAACGAAGAATTTGAAATAGGAACTGCATCCTTTACTCCACCGGCAACAGGGATTTATTATATTGGTTTCTATGGTTACAGCGATGCTGATATGGATATCCTTTATGTTGATAATTTCAGGATTACCCTTGCCGGTAGTGATATTGTTAGCGGAATTACTTTCGGAGGAACTGCCAATCCTGATCCTGCTCCAATTGATAACCCGGTTACAGGAAATCCTCTGGATACTTCGTTAACTATAGAAGGAATTGCGGGAACACCAGTAATAACCGTTATTACAGAATGGGCTCCCCCAGCAGTCCAACTTCCTAATGTAGGACTCAGTTTTGTGCTTAGCGGAACAAACTTCTCCGGAACTACAATCACTATTAACCATAATCTTGGTTTCGTTCCTGAACAAATTGCCTACAGAATAGAACCTGGAACCTGGAATATACTCACTGCCGGTAGCCAAGGAGTTGATCTTTGGAATGATACCTCAGTTACTTTCAATTTACCATCTACTAAATCAGCTGGAGATTTGGGTTTTGTATTCCCTCAGCAAGAAGGTCAAACATTACCTGTAACTCTATCTAATTTCACTGCTGTAGTAACTTCCGAGAATTTTGTTAATATTGCCTGGCTGGCAGAAACCGAGACGAATCATTCCGGTTATAATATTCTCCGGAATGAAGCAAAGGATTTGGAAAATGCCATTAAAATTAATGCTCAATTAATTGACCAGGGCACAGCAGCGGGAACTCAAATCAGCTATTTCTATACTGATTTTGAGGTCTATACAAATCAGGTCTATTATTACTGGCTGGAAAGTATTGCCCTGGATGGAACAAATCAATTCTACGGTCCTTTAACCGTTACTATTGGTGATCCAACTCAGGAGCCGCTTCCTCCAGTAGTTCCGATGGTTACAAAACTCTATAATGCCTTCCCCAATCCTTTCAATCCAAATACTAATATTCGTTATTCTCTGAAAGAAGCAGGTAAGGTTAAAATTGAAATCTACAATATGAAAGGTCAGAAAATCAAGAGCTATAATCAAGAACATAGTAGTCCGGGTTACTATCAGGTTTCCTGGGATGGTCGTGATGAAAATGGCAGAAATGTTGCCAGCGGAATTTATCTGTATCGTCTAACCACAGCTAATTATACATCGGCTAAAAAAATGGTGCTGGCAAAGTAGGGAACGGTGAACGGTGAACGGTGAATGGTGAACGGTGAAAAGTGAACGGTGAAAAGTGAACGGTGAAAAGTGAACGGTGAACGGTGAAAGGTGAATAATGAAGAATTGAGAATTGAGAATTGAGAATGGAGAATTGATGAACTATGGAATGTGGATAGAAATTTGTGTAGCTGGAGACCGCCGTTCCTCCGCATCCTGATTAACCGAATTAAGTAACATAACATAAAGAAACCCCGAGTTTTTCGGGGTTTCTTCTTTATCTAACATTCATTCCATATAGTCCTTTAGGGCGGCACGAAAATAGCGATGGTGGCGAAGCTCCTCGTAAAAAAAGGTTGAGATGGTTGAGAAGGTTTAGAGGGTTGATGTTTCTTATGAACGACGAGGACGTCGTTCTTCCTGAATACAAAGCCCCGTAGGGCGACACGAAAATAGCGACGGTGGCGTAAACCCGTAATAAAAATGACAAATATCTCTCTGCTCTTCGCTCTCTGCCCTCTGCCAAAAAGCCCTTTAGGGCAGCACGAAAATAGCGACGGTGGCATAAGCCCCTCGGAAAATTGCTATTTCAACGGAGGGAGGTTTTGACTTACAATTTTCACCTGCCTTCAATGAAACCACACGCCTCACTTCTTGTTCACTTCCAAACGCTCTGCAACTGATTTCCAAACCCGAAAATTGTGAGTTAAAACAAAGGCAAAACCATCGGCAACCTGACTATTTTTTTGTTCTCAAAGAAATCCCGGAATTTTCTCTATAACCCTCCGATATGATTCTCGTATCGTTCTCGTATCGTGATATGGGATTGATACGGGAATCTCATCCGCCGTGTATCGCAATAAAGCAGGAACTGATAAATAAATATCTTGGGAAGGGAAAAAGAATTATCGCTGCTGATAGTGAGTTATCGCTTTATGGGGTTGTTGTTCTATACCTTGAAAATAGTGGGTGATTGATTGTTCGGTTGGATGGGTGTGTACTTTCTGTTTTAACTCACAATTTTTCGGTTTAGAGACCAGCTAAAGAGCGGTTGTATGTGAACTATAAATGTTGGGTGTGGTTTCATTGAGGGCAGGTGAAAATTGTAAGTCAAAACCTACCACCGCTTACTTCTTGTTTTAACTCACAATTTTTCGGTTTGGAGACCAGCTAAAGAGCGGTTGTAAGTGAAAAAAATGTGTAGGGTGTTGTTTCATTGAAGGCAGGTGAAAATTGTAAGTCAAAACCTACCACCGCCTGCTTCTTGTTTTAACTCACAATTTTTCGGTTTAGAAACCAGCTGAAGAGCGGTTGGAAGTGAACAAGAGATGTGGGGGTGTGGTTTCATTGAAGGCAGGTGAAAATTGTAAGTCAAAACCTGCCACCGCTTGCTTTTTAGATTACAAACCTGCTAATAAACAAAGCCCCGGGAATCCGGGGCTTTTATTGTTATTTTCGTAATTCAGGGTAGCGAAGGAACGGTTACCTCCATTCACACAAATATCTGGTCAATATCCTTAGCCAATCTCTTTTCCATTCTCCATTCTCCATTTTTCACTTTTCACTTTTCACCTTTCACCGTTCACCGTTCACCGTTCACCGTTCACCTTTCACCGTTCACCCTTATTTCATCATTATCATTTTTTTCGTGCTGCTATACTTTCCGGCATTCATTTTAAAGAAATACACTCCGCTGGATACAGGATGGTTATTATCATCCAGTCCTTTCCAAACGGCGGTATAATTACCGGGAGCTTTTGTTTCGTTAACCAGGGTTTTAACTTTCTGACCCTTAATGTTATAAATCTCAATATTTACAGGAATATGTTCTTTAATGCTATAGGAAATAGTGGTTTCCGGATTGAACGGATTGGGATAATTCCCTTTCAGTTCAGTTTGAACAACAGGAGCATAATTATCATTATTATCATATCCATTTACTCCGTGAATGCTTACATCATCAATAAAGAAGATGAAAGCATCGTTGGAAACACACTGAATTCCGATATAGACATTCTGATTGTCATAACTGGAAAGGTCATAATTATATTCAGTCCAAGTTACAGGTGCCTGCACATAATTTGTGCCGGAAACAATTTGGAAGTTATCAGGATTAATTTGGGTATTAGTAGAAACGCCTACTTTGAACCGTTCCAGTCCATATTGGGCAGTATAACTTCTGGCATAGAATTTTATATAGGAACCGGTGCCTAAAAATACCCGGGGACTAATCATCCAATCATTATTGGGAGGTGTCGTTGCAGCAAAGCTTGCAGGCATTTTAGAACCGCTGTGAGCAGTTAATGTTGTTAACGGAGGAGTTGTGGCAGTCGGATTGAAAATAATGTATGCCATCGCACCGGCGCTACCGGGAAAATTAACATCCGTTATTCCATAAGTAGTAGCAAGATCAACATCAACCGTAGTCCAGGGGGCAAAAGAAGTAACGAAATTAGCATAGCTTTCAAAATCATCTGTAAAGAACGCTGGAGCTGGCTGATAATTGATTGTTACGCTAACAGTAGCGGGAACTGATTCCCCGGTTGAATAAAGTGCTGTTACGCCATAATTATAAGTTCCGTTGGCAAGGGTAAGATCTGTATAGTCAGTGGTGGCAGGATTACTAATAGTAGAAATCAATGTTCCATTACGATAGACCTTATAGCCCACAAGGGAACGCTCAGCATTCTTTGGTTGTTCCTTAACAGGAGCAGGAACACCTTTTACCCGTTCAATCGTTCCGGGAACTGTAGCAACATAGGGGTAATCTTTTGCCTTAGTAGCAGTTCCAACAAATACATCGTCAACCAGGAAAATGAAGGCATCATTGGAAACGCATTGAATACCAATATAAACATTTTGTCCTACATAAGCGTTTAGGTCATAAGTATATTCCGTCCAATCAATAGGTGCCTGAATATAGCTGGCTCCACTAATAATGGTAAAGTTAGCCGGGGCTGTTCCAGTTGTGGAAACACCAACTTTGAAGCGTTCCAAACCAAATTGATTTGTATAACTTTTTGCCCAGAATTTTAAGACATTACCTGAAGTAATAGAAAGTTGAGGAGTAATCATCCAATCATTATTAGGAGGAGTAGTAGCAGCAAAACAGGCAGCCATTTTACTTCCGGTATGAGCTGCCAAATCCGTTACAGCAGGAGTTGTAGCACTCGGATTGAAAATAATATATGCTTGAGCTGCATAAGCATTTGTCCAAGATATATTTTGCATTCCATAAGTGGCACTTAAATCAACATCTACCAAAGTCCAGGGTGCAAAATTAATAGAGAAATTTGCGTAACTCTCAAAGCCATCATTAAAACCTGTAGGAGGAGGAATTACCCCGGGTGCATCCCAATCCAGGAAAACATCCGTATTATTCTGCACTGTGCCTGTTAAATTCAGAGGCGGATCAAGCGGAGCAACAATTTCTACATTTACAGGACCTGCATGAACCGATTCTCCGGTAGTATAAAAAGCAGTAACCGTATAACTGTGTGTGCCCACTTCCAAGTCCATATCGGTATAAGAAAGAGTAGCAGGATTACTAATAGTATTAATTAAATTGCCACCCCTATAGACCTTATAACCAAGAAGGTCTCTGGTGCCAAAAGTGGAAACAGGTGCCTGCCAGGTTAAATTCACATTATAGTAGTTTTGAATTGTAGCAGTAAGGTTTTGCGGAGGATTTAGCTGTTCCACTATATCCGCTACGCTGAAAGTATCCATATAGAGATAGAATCTATCGGCATCGCTATGACCGTGAAAACCGATGTAATAAGTTCCACCGGTTACTGCAGGCATAATAATTTCTGCCGTTTCATAAGCAGTATTGATGATGTTCAAATTTTCCCAAAGCAGATTTGTCATACTTGCCGCTGCAGGAGTTGTTCCCCAATAAACAGAAAGCTTTTCTGCAAAAGTGGTACTTCCGCTGCAGTAGTAGAATTTTATTTTGTAATTGTGAGTATCAGTAAAGACAAGAGGAGGTGTAATTAACCAGTCATCCATTGCCACTAAAGTATTATAACGCATGCGCATAGAATTGGGAGCCGTATTACCATTGGCATTATAGGACTGCCAAGTATAAGCATCATTATTGGCATTGATAGCTGTCCACCCCAAAGCTAAATCAGGAGGAATAATTGTATCAAAGTTTTCTACATAAGGATAGGTTGTTACTGTAGGATCTGCCAGAACAGTAAAGCTCCAAATAGGACAATTAACCGCATCGCCAAATTGATTATAGGGAACGATTTTCCAGTAATAGTTAGTGCTGTAAGTAAAATCATTAGCGGGATCATATATCGTTGCCGTTTGCGTTACTCCATTAGCTATATTGGTAGGAGGATTATCTGTGCCAAAATAAACCTTATAACCCTCAACAACTCCACCTCCGGAATTCCAGCTGAGATTTGTAGCTATGGGAACATTAATAGCCCCATTAGCAGGATGAGGATTTTGAGCTGCCAAAGGTGGTTCACCCGTTACTGGAGGTGTGAAGGTGTAAGTTAATCCATTAGCAGGAAAGACAGTTGCACTTAAAGTGCAGGTATTGTTATTAGCAGTTCCAGCTATAGTAGCAGACCAGTCGGTTGTAGTGGTCCGATTATTAAAATCACTATTGGAATTACCTCTTAAGCCAACCTGGATAGTAGCAGCAGTAGCAGAAGTTACAGCTGTAAAGGGACCATAAATAAAGACCACTTTATTACCGTTTTCCTGAAGTTGAAGTTGAAAAGTAAAATCATCATTAGCTGTAGCAGTAGGAGTTCTCCGCCAGTTTTTCCATTGAATAGTAAAAACCCGATTGGGTGCAGCGCCACTGCTTAAAGACATAAGAGTTCCCTCTGCTCTGGATTTGATATCACGGGAAAGAACCGCAATAATATTGTTTGTAGAAGTTCCAGAACTAATCGGAACAGTACTTGTTAATACAGTATCACCCATAGCGATAAAACCGTTGGAAGCGATGCTGATAGTAGTATAATCAACACCGTTATAGGTAAAAGTAAAGCCCAGTGGAATGGCTAAAAAACATTCATCATTATTAGCACTGGTTCCGTGAATTGTTCCTCCACTGATTTCAGTAAAAGTTCCTAATGCGGATGCAAAAGTATATTCGCTAACCGTAGAAAAGGCAGCAATAGCTGTTACTGAAAATATCAGTAGAAGAAGGAGTTTGTTAACTTGTGTTTTCATAGTATCTCCTTTCTTGATAATATCCTTAATTATTCATTCATAATATCCAGGGACTGTTATGATGTTACATCTGATACAGCCCTTTTATAACCTGATAAAAAAGATAGCTATACTGTCAAGCAAAACTTATTCCTGCTTCAAGAAAAGTATTTTCTCCCACTTGCTATCATTGTATCGCTCTTTGTGTTTAAAAAAAGCTCTCAACCCTTTCCAATTTTTCCTCAATTCTACTCTGGTTCCCCTGTAATATTCATTCTTCACTGAAACTTAAATGGCTGCGGTCTTCTACCCGAAAAATCCGGTATCTGGATACCTTTTTTCGTAGAAAGGGTTAGTTTCCATTCGCCCTGTTTTCCTTTTTTTTGGTTTAGGGCAAAACAAAGTTCTATAGTATCCCAAATTAGGGCAGGATTATAAACTCTTAATCCTGTTCCTTCCGTCAGCAGCACATTTTTAGAGCTGATTTGAGAGAAGTGATCGGTAGCAAAAGCGCAGTCCAGAAAAGTAAAAAGTCCGATTTTGAAGCCCCAGATTTGGTAAGGCGTGGAAGTATCTTTTTCCCAAGCGGAGCGGATAAGTTTATCACCCTGCAAATTCCAGATTCCGCGATAGCCGGTAAGAGAAGTAACATTCATCTTTTCCTGCGGATATCGTTTACTGCCGATGATTAGATTGCTGTTAAAAAAATACCTGCTGCGGAAAGCTCCCCGGCTTTGTAACGGAGAAATAAACAACGGCTCAACAGCCAGGACGCTTTGTTCCATCCCTTCTTTAGCCAGATATGTTTCCAGGGCACTGGAAAAATATAGATAGGAACCGCGGGGCAATTTATCAGCCCACGAATAATGCAAACCGGCAAAAACCCGATTATTGTATTCTCCGTCTTCATAGCCCAAGAGGTTTTCCCATAAATATCCAAGCGGTAAAACATTATTCACCATAAATAAGCTTACATTTCTAAGCGAAGTATAATCCGTTTTACTGATAACAAACGCACTTAAGGCAAAGATATTATTATGCCAGGGTTTACCGGTATTGGCATTAACTTCCGGTCTGATGCTAAACCAGTTTTTATCCAGGGCAAAAGCTGAGTATTTATATGCATTGGCGTGATTCTCTTCTTCGCCAAAGCTATGGGCATACCAGGAGCCCAAAGTCCATTTTTCCGTAGATAAAGTATCTGCTGGTGGATGAAGGTAATTTCGGGTAATTTCCAATCCTCCGGAATGTGGAGTTACCGGATAGAGGAAAGGATGGCTGAAATATAGATCCTGGTTAGAGTTTCCGGAAAGCTCTTTCCAGTAAGCATCGGCACGAAGAAAAGTGCCTTTTATATTAGCATTGCTGTAATATGTTTCCCAGCTGGTAGTTGTTAATTCCCGGGGATTGATTTGCCAAATATGTTTCAGTCCAAGCCCCAAGCCCAGAATGTTTTGTTCATTTATCTTCAAACGGTATTGGCTTTGGGAAATAATCCTGCCGCTAAGTTCCAGTGAGAATTTATCCCGCACCAGAACGAAGACATCAACGGAGCCATTCTCATTATCGCTAATCAGTAATTCCGCTTCTCTTAAATAGGGAAGTTCTTTCAAATAGGCAAGGTTACGATTCATCACTTCAGCAGAGAACAAATCTCCTTCCGCAAAAAAAAGCATACTTTCAATTATCCAGTCCCGGGTTTTATAGTGCAAAGAGTTACCTAATTTTAATGCCTGATTGTAGAAATGTGTTTCCGATTTGGCAGGAAGCAAATCAAACACATCCAGATTAACAATGTAAATTGCCTCTATTTTCTTGCCCTCATATTTCTCAAAGCCAAGATATAGTTCCTGTTCTTTTGCGCGTTCTGCTTCCACTTTGAAAATGAGCGGATACACTTTTCGGGAAAGCCAGTTTTCCATCCAGGGCTGGGGAATATATGTTTTAACGGTATCGGCAGGGGTCGTTACATCAGTTTCCACACTCCAAAGAACTGACGCATAAAGCCATAAACCAAAAACAAACAAAAAGCTGCAAAGAAACTTTTGCCTAAACAATCGTATCCAAAACAGGGAGCATTTCCGCCAGAAATGCCTCCCATCTATCTTCCTGAATAGCAATTCGTGCCAGTTGCATCAATTCTTGATAGAACCACAAACTGTGAATAGTAGTAAGCCGCATTCCCAATATTTCGTTCATTGTTATCAGATGGCGAATGTAAGCTCTGCTGAAATGAGTGCAGGTATAACAACCGCAGAGTGGGTCAATGGGCTTAAAATCATCTTTATAGCGTGCTGCCTTAATAATCATTTTGCCATATCGGGTAAAGATACTACCTTTGCGGGCATTGCGAGTTGGCATCACACAATCAAACATATCCACCCCTCTATCAATGTTATTCAGTAAATCGGCAGGGGTTCCTACTCCCATTAAATAGCGAGGTTTATCAATTGGCAGAATATCATTCAGAAAAGAAGTAATCCTAATTAGTTCTTCTTTTTCTTCCCCCACAGCAAGACCCCCGATGCCATAACCGGAAAAATCCATAGCCATCAGTTCCAGGGCAGATTTCTCCCGCAAGTCCTCATAAATTCCTCCTTGCACGATTCCGAAAAGTGCCTGATGTTCCTGATTAGTAAATGCTTTTTTCCCTCGCTCAGCCCAATTTAGAGTAGTGGAAAGTGATTTTTCCACATACTGTCGGGTGGAAGGATAGGGAGGGCATTCATCAAAGCTCATAATTATATCTGCACCAAGGGCTTCCTGAATTTCAATCACTTTTTCCGGAGTAAAAATATGAGCCGAACCATCAATATGGGACTGGAATTTAACCCCTTCTTTGCTGATTTTGCGTAAAGAAGCTAAACTCATTACCTGGAAACCACCGCTATCTGTTAAAATAGGATGATTCCAGCTGATAAATTGATGCAAACCACCTGCTTTTTGAATTAAATTATGGCCTGGACGCATATATAGATGATAGGTATTCCCCAAAATTATCTGTGCTTGCACTTCTTCCAGTTCTTTGGGACTCATTGCTTTAACCGTTCCCAAAGTTCCTACCGGCATAAAAACGGGAGTTAAAATATCCCCGTGTTCTGTTTTGATAATTCCGGCACGGGCTTTACCACAGGTTTTTTGCAATGTAAAACTGAACATCTATTGTCCTAACAGGAATTGCCGGATAAGCAGCTTGGAAATATCTGCATAGAAAGCATAAAACATCAATAACATTAACAGGGCAAAACCGATACGCTGTAAAAATGCCTGCACTTTTATCGGTACAGGTTTACCAAAAATGCCTTCCAGAAAAGCAAAGAAAATATGACCCCCATCCAGAATGGGAATTGGCAAAAGATTCATTATCATCAAAACTAAGCTGATGGACGCAAGAAAGATAATTAAAGAGCTAACTCCTCTCTGGGCAACCTGTTGACCCATTGTGGCGATCATCACCGGTCCGCCAAGATTGTTTTTCAACTGTTCCGGTTTCATAACCAGCTTGTATAAACCCACATAATTCAGAACGATAAAACTAACTGTGCTCCTTGCCCCATAACTGATTGCCTGCAAAGGATTATAGCGGGTAACGCTTTTCACCGGCATATATTGACTGATGCCAATCATTTTCTGGTCACCCATTGAAACATTTTCTTCCAAAGCAATCGTGCGAGTTAATATTTTACCTTCCCTTAAAATTGTTAGCTGAACTTCATCTTTTTTTGAGGCAACTATCCTTTCCCGCATTTCATACCAGTTGGCAACGGATACGCTATCCACAGCCAAAACTTTATCCCCCGTTTTCAATCCTGCTCTCCAGGCAGGCATTCCGGTGAAAACCTCTCCGATTGTTGTATCCACTTTCGGTTCAAGGGATTTAAGTAAAGAATCCACTGCTACAGGAGCTACTTGCAAAATGCGCTTTTCTCCTTTATGGAGGTAGGAGATAGTATTATTTTTTTTTCCCGAAAGCGCCAGCATAAATTCCTGAAACCCTTTCACCGGCTTGCCGTTAACGCTAATAATGCTATCCGCAGCGCTAAAGGACTCTGCCCAAACGCCTTTGGCATTGTGAATAATGGGCAACAGGTCTTCCTGTTTTTGAGGTAACATAAAGGCAATAACAAATAGTAACAACCCGAAAAGTAAATTGGCAAAAGGTCCGCTGAAAGCAATCAGGGCTCTTTTCCACCAGGATTTTCCCAAGAATGTTTGTTCTTCAGGAACCCCGATATTTTCCTCGGGATTTTCTCCCTGCATTTTTACATACCCGCCTAACGGCATCCATCCCAATCGGTATTGAATACCATTTTTCTCCGTTTGCCAAATTGCTTTTCCGAAACCTATAGAAAAACTTTCAATTCCTACATTAAATGCACGCGCCACTAAAAAATGCCCGAATTCATGCACAAAAATCATCAATCCGAAGGCAATAATCGTTATCAATAATGTTAACATATAATGCTGCTCAAATCCTTATCCATAATATCTATTTCCGGGCTATGCTTTTTGCCAGAGTTATGGCAATATAGCTGGCAACATCGGTGGCATAAGTTCCTGCTCCAAAACCGGCATCAAAACCAAGTTCTATTGCCAATTCATGGGAAAGGCGCGGTCCGCCGCAAATAAATAACATTTTATCCCTTAAACCTTCCGCTTCAGCAAGTTCTATGAGGCGGGTTAAATTTTTGATATGAATGTTTTTCTGGGTAACAACCTGGGAAACCAAAATCGCATCTGCATTCACTTCTCTGGCTTTGGCAAGGAGTTCTTCACAGGGAACCTGAGCACCCATATTGAGGGCATTAAAGCTATGATAGCGTTCCAAACCGTAACGATGATTATAACCTTTCATATTCATTATAGCATCAATTCCAACGGTATGGGCGTCACTTTCAATGCAAGCACCTACAACCGTTATTTTACGCCCCAAATGCTCTGCCACAAAGGCATCTGTTTCTTCCATCGTCATTACCGGTGTATCAACCACTTTCACTTTGATTTTGCTGATATCTACACTGGTGGAAGTTACAGCATAAGCAATAAAATGCGTAAAACCCTCCGTTAAATCATTCATAGCTGTTATTTCCGCTTCGTCAAAACCCATCTGTAATAATAGTTTCCGCGCCGCTTCTTTACCCAAAGCATCACAGGAAACAGGCAGCGAAAAAGAAAGCTGCATTTTGCCGTCATTTAAAGTATCACCATAAGGACGAATAATATTTTTGCTCATAGCTTAAGCTCCTGCTTCATACTTTCCATAAAGGGATTGTAATAATCACCGTCTTTCATAAAGACACCTTCCAAACCTTTTCCCCCGTTTTCGGGACGCTTAATTTCGGCAAATTCGCCTTTACTCATAGCACTAAAAAGACCTTCTTCCGCCACTCTTTCCAAAAATTCCGTCGCTTGAGCCAAGACCTCATTTGCTCTGCTATTAATAAAACTATCTTCACTTAAGCATAAATTTTGGTTCAGGTCTTTCACCGCTCTAAATATATATTGCGCATTTTCAATAGCCAAAAAGCGGTCTGCCAAATGCGGAGTATGAATTGCCTCCGTCATCATTCCCAAAAGCTGCACACCTTGTTCAGTAAGCTGACCGGCAAAATTGAACATTGCATTTAACAGATAGGTATGGAAAATATTGCCGCTGGCAAATTTCGTGGGTGGCATATATTTAACCGGGGAATCAGGAAATAGGGTTTTGGTCAAAAGTGCGTGCGCTAACTCATAACTAAAGCTGTTTTCCAGCTCGGGATTTATCTCAAAAGCATGTCCTAAACCCATTTTATCGGGCTTAATACCACTTAAAACAGCAAAACTTTCATTGATCAACTGGCTTGCGGTAACCGTATATGCCTTTTCAACAGCATCGGAAGTAGTTAAATAATTATCTTCTCCCGTTTGAATTTCAATTCCCGCATAAGCATTTATCATCCGCGCAAAATATTGATCCAGCAAGGTTCTTTTGGGATTAATATCTCTGAATAAAATGCCATACATTGCATCATTCAGCATCATATCCAAGCGTTCCATTGCCCCCATAGCAGCAATTTCTGGCATACAAAGTCCACTGGCATAGTTAGTTAAGTGAATATAACGCTTTTCTTCCCGGGAGACCTCATCCAATGCTTTACGCATAATTTTAAAATTTTCCTGCGTGGCAAAAGTGCCTCCAAAACCAACAGTCGTAGCGCCAAAAGGAACATAATCCAATAAGGATTGAGCTGTGGAACGGATAACGGCAATAGCATCAGCTCCTTCTCTGGCTGCAGCTCTGGCTTGATCTACATCCTCATAAATATTTCCTGTTGCAACAATTACATAAATAGCGGGTTTGGGACGCGGTTGGTATTCAGCCAGAAGTTCCTCGCGTTTTTGCTTTTGGGCAGTTATATGACCCAACATCTTTTCTACTATGGGATTAAGTGTATTTAGTATTTCCTCACCTGAGGCAAGAGAAATTTGGGTTAATTCCAAACCATTACAGGCAACCGCTTCCGCTACTTGCTGAGCTGTAAAACCCTTTTTTAGCATAGCATTAGCTACCCAAATCGCTGCTCCTTTCTGCAACGCAGAATTTTCCACCAATTGATCTACTACTACATTGGGCAAGGGTTTACCATCTTTAAGGGCACCGTCAATTCCCATTAGTCGTAAAACTGTTCTTTCCGTTGTTACAGTAGTGTAACCATCAAACAGCCAAAGGAAAGCATTAGTTATTTGAGAAGCAGCTTTCCGGGCTCTGGATACCATTTCTTTATTAAGGTCTAATTTTAGCATTTATCGCTCCAATATACTGAAAAGTGAAGTTGTTGCATTTCTTTTAGAACTGGTTGTTTAGTCAAGGGGATTTTGTTTTTTCCCGCTTAGGTGCTATCATCAACCACTTTTCAAAAATAAGGAAAATAAGTTTTAATATTGATAGGGCATAGATAATTTTCTGTCTGCTGTGGATTCCTTTAAAAAACAATATTCTGCCGCTTTCTACGCAATATAACTGCCCAACTGTAAAGAGAAATAAGGTTTACAGAGAAAAGGAATTGGCAAAAAAAGAATGTGCTCTACCTGTTTTTTCCTAATACCTGTTCACAACTTATAGTGTCCAAAATTAAAAATTTATTCTATTTCGCAATAAGTTAGCTTGCAATTTGCGAGAGCTTTACCTGTTTTTAGACAGACCATTTTTCCCTGCCAAGTTGAATCTTTTATGCTGCCTTAAAGTATCTTTAACGACTCTTTAGCGAAGTTAAGGAATTGTTAATGATGCGTTAAAGGAGCGTTAAAGAAATGACCAGGCAACAGATAGTTGGACTTAATCCATAATGCTATTTCGGAAAAACGACATCCTTGT
>DAONFA010000015.1:16938-28543 GCA_035403355.1 Candidatus Cloacimonas sp.
CGTTTAGGGTTGATCGGTAGGTCAACCCTTCGGAAAAACGACATCCTTGTCGTTTAGGGTTGATCGGTAGGTCAACCCTTCGGAAAAACGACATCCTTGTCGTTTCACTTACAACCAAGCTATCCGGTTACAAATAACTTTTTCCGTAACTCAGGTTATCGTGGCTACCAAGTTGATGAGGACATCAACTTTCCGGAACACTTGCAACCACCCGGAAAAACGACATCCTTGTCGTTTCACATACAATCAAGCTATTTTGTTACCGATAATTTTAACGGTAACTCAGGTTATCGTTGCTAACAAGTTGATGAGGACATCAACTTTCCGGAACACTTGCAACCAACCGGAAAAACGACATCCTTGTCGTTTAGGGTTGATCGGTAGGTCAACCCTTTGGAAAAACGACATTCTTGTCGTTTCACATACAACCAAGCTATTTTGTTACCGATAGATTTTTCCGTAACTCAGGTTATCGTTGCTAACAAGTTGATGAGGACATCAACTTTCCGGAACACTGCAACCAAGCTATTTTGTTACCGATAACTTTAACAGTAACTCAGGTTTTCTTTGCTACCAAGTTGATGAGGACATCAACTTTCCGGAACACATTTATTGGCTAATATTTTTCTACTGCTTTATCCAGCTCCTGAAATGCCTGTGATGCTTTAAACTGATTGTAAAGCGCTTCTTCGTTGCGAATACTGTCCGCTAATTTTTTGTTGATATCATCTTTCGGTATTTTTAGCTGTATCCAGGTTTTGTAACGAGCACCTTCAGGTTCGGTAACTTTTCTGGTTTCCACTTTCCCCATTAAAACACCCGTAAACTTTGCTGAAGAAACAGCTTTTACCACATTTTGCGTAAGGGCTAAAACCTGAGGGTCTTTAACGCCAGCTTCTTCTTCATAATTTTTCAGCATACTGTTTACCAAAACTTCTACATATTGTGCTGCTTCTTGAAGAGCATTGGCTCTGGCGGCATCCATTGACAAATTCTCTGAAACCTTGGTTGCCTGTCCATAAGTACAAACAAAATCCGTTTCAGGTTGTGTTGCCCACCATGCGGGACGGTAAACTTCCTCTCCCTGGG
Source organism: Candidatus Cloacimonas sp. (assembly GCA_035403355.1). NCBI lineage: Bacteria > Pseudomonadati > Candidatus Cloacimonadota > Cloacimonadia (SeqCode) > Cloacimonadales (SeqCode) > Cloacimonadaceae (SeqCode) > Cloacimonas (SeqCode) > Cloacimonas sp. (SeqCode). Next base: position 18,028 of record DAONFA010000015.1, read on the forward strand.
GTTTAGTTGTTGGAGCTTTTTGTTTGTTGGAACTGCAGGATGCTATCATCAATAGCACAGCCAGTAACACCAACAGTAACATCATTTTGTGTAATTTCATTTTTCCTCCATTCGGGGTTAACATATTCTTTCTTCTTTTCACATTATCTTGTTAATTTAACAATCTAATCAAGCTGCAGATATGTGTCAAGTTCAAAATGCAAGACCCAAAACCCAAGGTTTTCATAATCTTCGGTCTATTGCAAGAAATGTAGTTGCTAATAAATAAAGTATCTACATAAGTAGCATATAGTTAAGTACCTATTTTTACTTTGGATAAGAGAAGTGAATGAAAAAAGCTGTTCCTCTTCTACTATCTGCTTGCAAAACGGCTAATAAATATCTGGCAATGGACCTTAGATTTCTTCGGCATCCTGACCGTAGATTTCTTTGAAGCGAATATTATCAATCTGGTCAGGAATACCTTCAAAGACCTTATGTCCTTCTTTAAGAGCTAAAACCCTGTTTCCATAACGCCGAGCCAGGGTTAAAAAGTGCAAAGAGCAAATTATACTGATTCCCTCTCTGTTTATTTCCCCTAAGTATTGCATTATGGAATCGGCTGTAGCAGGGTCTAAACTGGCTACCGGTTCATCGGCTAAAATTAGAGATGGCTTTTGCATTAAGGCACGGGCTATGCCAACTCGTTGTTGTTGCCCGCCTGAGAGGAATTTCACTTTTTTCTCCGCAAAATCCTGTAACCCTACTTTTTCCAGATTTTGTTGTGCCAGTTCATAGTCCTCTTTGCTAAAAGGTGAAAGAGGTGAATGATAGCCAAGGCGTCCGGTTAACACATTCGTAAGGACGCTTAAGTTTTTCACCAGGTTAAATTGCTGAAAGACCATTCCGATTTGCCTTCGGTAATGTCTCAGTTCTATGCCTTGAAGTTGCAGAATGTTTTCATTGCGGAAAAGGATTTGTCCGCTGCTTGGTTCTATCAGGCGATTGACACAACGCAGGAAAGTAGATTTTCCGCTGCCGGAAAGTCCTAATAAAATTACAAAGTCCCCTTCTTCCACTTTCAGAGATAAATCTTCCAATGCCCATTTTTTGCCGTCATAACTCTTGCTTAAGTTATTCACTTCAAGCAAATTACTTTTTTGGTTCATTTGAGCAGTTCGGCAGGGTCCATATTCATTGTCTTAAGGGTTGTGCGCACAATTTCGTAGTCCTCATCGGAGGCATATTCCAAGCCATCAATATCGTATAGAGTTTTCAAGACCTTTTTCCCTTCCTCACTTTGGGCATAACGATATAAGGTTTGCACAATTATGCCTTCCAGTTCGGGAGGAAGGTCTTTCCTGAAAGTTACTGTATCATTAGGAATCCAATCGGTATAATCAACAATTTTAACTTTCTCAAAAACATCGGGATAGGTCTCCAACAGTTTTTCCCGGGCATCCATTGGCTTTCCCGTTGCGTCAGGTGGCGACCAATAACTGCAACCTACATCTGCTCTTCCGCTATAAACAGCTAAAATAGCTTGCGGATGACCTCCGGCAAAGAAATAATCCTTAGGCGTAATACCCCTTTGTTTTAAGATTGCGGAAGGATAAATATAACCGGAAGTGGAGGCAGCATCCGTATAGGCAATTATTTTGCCTTCAATATCCTGTAAGGAATTAATTTTACCATCGCTGCGGGCTACAAACTGTCCCCGGTATTTGGTTAAGCCATTGCGGACGGTCATAAGCCGCACTTGGGCATCGTATTTTTGTTTAGCTAAAATGTAAGCATAAGTTGGCAACCAGGCAACATCTGCCTGATAAGTTCCCAAGGCCTCAATAACAGCCGCATAGCTGGTAGGAACCGCTACTTTGAAATGCAAGTTGGTTTCTTTTTCCAGAAAGCTGGCAATTGCCTCGCCGCTGGAAACCACTTTACCCGCTTCCAAAGAAGGGACAAAAAACATTTTAATAGGATTCTGTTTGGAACCGAGTTTTCTATTGGCTTTTTCCAGACGACTTTCCTTTGTTCCGCAACCGAATATTAAAAGTGCTACTAAGGCAAGCCAGATACACTTTTTGCACATTGGCATCAACTCCTTTTAAGGTATATAATACCTTCTTTTCCTGTAGAGCCAAACTTGGTCAAGCAAAAACTACAGGTAATCCCAGTCCTCAAAAAACTGGTCAATCAACAAAACAGGATTTTTCCAGGTTTCCTGAAATGTAAGCCGATTAAATCCATCCAGGGTTTCACCGTCAAAATTAAAAATACAGGAAGGCAGTATAATTATCTCATCATTTTCAGGCGCAAGCTGTCTCTTCAAATCGGAATAAGTTAGCAAACCGGAAACGGTGATATCGGGACCGAAAAAATCATTGCGGATAACTTGAACGCGAATAACCTGATTTTCCAATCGTTTATTCAGGTCATCGGCAATTTTGGAGATAACTTCTTTGGCACACACCGAACTAATCATCAAATAGTTGAGCGGTTTTTTTCTCAGCTCTTTCAGTAATGCTCTTTTTCTTTGTTTATAGGTTTGAATAGTTAAACGCAACATTCCGATTCCGTTTTCCAGCTGAGGATAATCGGCATAAAATTCGTCCGGGGGAATTTCGCGTTGTGCCATCACATAAAATTCATCAGCAGGGTAAATGATGGAGCTCTGAAAAGTGTTTCTTGCCTCGTTCAGCAAATCCAGCATTTCGGCAGCGCTTTGTTCATTGAAGGTTTTCAGGTTACACAGGTTTTTACGGTATTTAGTTAAACCCACGGGAACAATGCCAATGGAAAGACAGTTAAAATCGGGTTGAAGAAGGTTATTTAAGGTCTGTTTTAATGCCTCATTATCATTGTAACCGGGAACGCAAACAATTTGAATATGGAACTGGATTCCGTATTGGCTGAAATATTTTAACACAGATAAAACATCTATTTCCTTTGAGGGACGCATCATCTTATTGCGTAGGGCATTATCCGTTGTATGCAAAGAGATATACAAGGGAGTTATCCTTTGCGTAACAATGCGTTCAATATCCTCTTCCCGCAGATTGGTTAGCGTGATGTAATTGCCAAACACATAAGAATATAAATAGTCATCATCTTTAGTATATAAAGTGGGTCTTAAAGAAGGGGGCATCTGATCTATAAAACAAAAAATGCAGGAATTTTCACAATGGCGCACCTTATATGGCTCCGGTTCAATTCCCAGAAAGCTTTTCTCCTCTCGTTGGATAGTTACTTTCAAGGGTATTCCTTCAGCAGAGATAAGTTCCAGTTCAAATTCGTAATCGGAGGTATAAAATTCCAAATCCAGAAAGTCCCTTACTTCCTGTCCGTTTACTGCCAGCAACATATCACCGCTCTTAATACCGCTTTTTTCTGCCAAGCTTTTGGGTAAAACACTCTGAATAAGGATAGCCATTTATCTAATCCAGCTTTTAGGTGTTTCTAATTCTATCGTAACGAAACTTAAAACGCTTAATACCTTCAAAAATCGTGCGTGCCAGGCGTTCCTGATACTCTTCGTTTACCAGTAGCTGTTCTTCCTCGGCATTACTGATAAAGCCCATTTCAATTAAAATAGAAGGCATAAAAGCACCTCGCAGAACATAGAAATTTGCCTGTTTAACTCCTCTGTCAATACTTTGGGTTCCGGCAATAATGTTTTGCTGCACACTGGTAGCCATAATATTGCTGTTTTCCAGATGTTCCGTTTGGTTAAGGTCACTCAGGATAAAAGAAAGGTCGTCGTATTTCTTTTTTGCCTCGCTGCCACCCTCAAAGCGTTCTACAACGGCATTTTCCATTGCTTCCACAGCTCTGGCATCGGAAGTTTGGGCTGTGGAAAGATAATATGTTTCAATGCCTTGCGAAGCAGTTGCTTTACTGGAATTGGAATGCAAGCTGATAAATAGGTCTGCCTTTTTATCATTGGCAAAACGAGTTCTATCCTGCAGAGAAACAAAACGATCGGTATCACGGGTTAGTAAAACAGTAATTCCCAGCTCGGTTTCAATCAGTTTTTTCAGTTTGAGGGCAACAGCAAGATTAACATCTTTTTCATTCGCTTTCAGTTTTTTACCGATAGCACCAGGATCTTTTCCTCCGTGACCGGGGTCTAAAACTATTGTTTTTACGCAGTTATCAATCGGTTTGGAAATTTGGAAGGTATTGCCTTTGCGTTGAATGGCAGAAGGAAAATGCGTCTTCAGGTGCTCGGTGATAAAAATGGAGGGCAGGTAAAGATGCTCTCCTTTGCGTAAAAGAGGATATTGCATATTGTAAGAAACGGTCTTCAATGTATAATAAGCCGAATTTTCCAGAAAGATAAACTGCTCATCATAGAGGTTCAAATACAATCTGTTGTCGCTTCTATCCTGTTTATTGATAGCTTTAAAGATGGTGCTGAAATCCTCCAAATCCACATAATTAATGGAAGATAATGTTGTTTCTTTCAGGGTTTGGGGCTTTGCCTCTCCTTTAATCTGAATAGTGAGATTGGCAAAAAGCATCCCTAAACAGGATATCAGCATAAGAAAGGTAACTAATTTCTTTGTCATTGTGTTTGCTCCGCTTGGGGGTTAAATTCCGAAGCAGGATTTATTTCCTGCGGCGAAGAAGAAAAATCGGGAGTCCAAATATCCGAACTGGTAATATCCTGAGTGAAAAGATGCGTAAAACCAAGCTCTAAAGCTGTATCCACTACTTCAGAGTATTCGGTTTCCGAAATTCCTCTTGCCAGTTCCTTATAGTTTTTTGCTTTTCCGGTAGGGTAATATTGTCCCATCAGAGATAGAGTAATATCTGTTCCCAATTCATCTGCCAAAGTGCGTAGATTTTCTTTGCACCCGGCTAAATTATGGGGCAAAACCAGCATCCTAATCAGCAATCCTTTTTTGGCAATTCCTTTTTCATCAATTGTTAAAAGCCCTACCTGAGAATACATTTCTTTTATCGCAGCAATGGCTACGGTAGGATAATCCCGGGCAGAAGAATACTTTTGGGCATAAACTTGATGGGCATACTTGAAATCGGGCATATAGATATCTATCAATCCGTTCAGTGTTTGCAGAGTTTCCACTTTTTCATAAGCGGAGGAATTCCAAAGAACAGGAATAGTTAATCCCTTTTCTTTAGCTTGAATAATGGCATCCCTAATCTGAAGGGTAAAAGGAGTAGGAGTAACCAGATTTATATTATGAGCTCCTTCGTCTGCCAACTTTAACATTAAGCGGATAAGTTCTTCACCCGAAATATCTTTTCCCCAGCATAAAGTAGAGATTTCATAATTTTGACAGAAAACGCAGCGTAAATTACAGCCCGCAAAGAAAATAGTCCCACTTCCGCAAGTTCCGCTGAAACAGGGCTCTTCGCCAAAATGACGAGTAGCCAAATTTATTCTCAGTTTATCCGTAACCCCACAAAAGCCCTTTTGCTTTGTTCTATCAATGCCGCAATTGCGTGGGCAAATATTACAGGAAAGCATTTGGGGATGGGACATTTAACTTCTCTTCAAAGTGAAAGCAGAGGGAAACAATTCTTTGATCATAGTTTTCTGAATATCATTACGGTTTGCATATATTACCTGAAGCTCAGGTGCAAATTCATAAATAACTTGCCGGCAAGCACCACAAGGGGGAAAACTTTCGTCACTATCTACATAAACGGCTATTTCTGAAAAAGCTCTGTATCCTTCGCTGACTGCTTTGAAAATAGCATTGCGTTCTGCACAGATAGTTAAAGAATAAGAGGCATTTTCTACATTGCAGCCGGTGAAAATATGTCCGTCAACAGTTTTCACGGCACAGCCAACTTTATAATGAGAATATGGAGAATAAGAATTTTCGGCTGCCTTTTGGGCTGCTTTCAGCAATTCTTTTTCTTCGGAATTTAATGCTACCATCGCTATCCTCTCTTTAAGCTAAAAGTGCTAAAATTAAGCCACCGGCAATAACAGAACCGATTTGACCACCTACATTTACGCTAACTGCAGGCATCAACAAAAAGTTGAACGGGTCTTCTTTCAGCCCCATTTGATGAATAACTCTGGCACTCATGGGAAAGGCAGAAATGCCACAAGCTCCAATCATCGGGTTTATCTTTTCTTTTTTAAATACATTCAGCAGCTTGGCAAAAAGAACACCTCCCGCGGTGTCAAAAATGAAAGCTACAAGGCCTAAAGCCAATATCAAAAGTGTCTGCGGAACTAAAAAAAGTTCTCCCTGCATTTTAGAGGCAATTGTTATCCCCAAAAGGATTGTAACCAAATTGCCAAGTTCGTTTTGAGCGGTTTTGCTAAGCCCTTCCAACACACCCGATTCCCGAATTAAATTGCCGAACATCAAAAAACCAATAAGCGCTAAGGCAGCAGGAACAAAAATGCCGGCAATAATGGTGATTGCAACAGGAAAGATTACTTTAACAATGCGGGGAACATCACCACTATGATAATCCATCCTTATGCGACGCTCTTTTCGGGAAGTAAGCAAACGAATTACCGGGGGTTGAATAATCGGCACCAAAGCCATATAGGAATAGGCAGCTACGGAAATTGCCCCTAAAAGATTGGGAGCAAAACGATTGGCTACATAAATGGAAGTAGGTCCATCGGCAGCTCCAATGATCCCGATGCTGGCAGCTTCCTTAATGTCAAAACCCAAACCTGCGGCAATTACAATTGTAACGAAAATACCTAATTGAGCAGCTGCTCCGAAAAGCAACATAAAAGGATTTTTTAACAAAGGAGTGAAATCTATCATTGCCCCAATAGCAATGAAGATTAACAGGGGAAATAATTCCGTATCTATACCCGCCTTAAAAAGAACTCCCAGAGGAGAATGTTCTCCCACTGCAGCAGAAAAAGGTATATTGGCTAAAATAGTTCCAAAACCAATAGGCAATAATAATGTCGGTTCATAATTATGTTTTATCGCCAGCCAAATCAATACCAGTCCAATGATAATCATTATAACCTGTTTCAGTTGAAAGCTCAGCAAGCCGGAAAACAGTGCTTCCATCAGCAAAACTCCTATGTCTTATTGGTCTTGCCAATATCCTGACGAGGCAATGTTTGTCAAGTGTTAACGCTAAAAAAGGGAAGTTCCCGCAGATTACGAAAAAATAGCTCACGCAAATTACGCCGATTTCGCAGATAAAAAATTTAGCTCACAGATTGCACGGATTACACAGATAAAATTTAGCTCACAGATTACACGGATTACACAGATTAACTATGATAATTAGATACTTATGAACTATGTTGTTCAGTTATTGGGGTTCTGTTTATTTCTAACCTCTCGCCCCCAAGACCTCTCGACCTCAAGACCTCTCGCCCCCAAGACCTCAAGACCTAAATTTTGATTGACACAATCTCAAATATCTTTTTTATGAACTTATGAGAAATATCGTTTTAGTTCTGCTGGTTACACTTTTACTAAGCGGATGTGATTTATTCCAGGTGCGGGAGTCAGAACCACCTGCAGCACAGATTCCGTGGATAGATTTCACTACGGAATGTGATTCTGTGCTGGTAAATTTGGAATACTGCTATGAATATACCCAAAATGCAGTCCATTATTCAGGGATTTTCACTTCCGATTATGTATTTCATTTTGCCCCGCAGGATGTAAGCGATTATTCCATAGAACAAACCTGGACAAGAGTTCAGGAACAGGATATGATTCAGGTTTTGCACAATCGCTATAAAGATATGCAGGTAACTTTGGAAAAAACGGATGCCCAGGATCAGATAGAATCCACGCAGGCAAAAGTTTACCGTCAATACCAGATAACGGGCATTTCTCGCAATCAAGGCAAAGAAAGGTTAGCGTTGGCGACAGGAAATATGGAACTGCACCTAATAAAGGAAAATGGCTACTGGTTCATATCAAAATGGTATGATTACCGCAGCGGCAGTGTTCCCACTTGGGGGAAACTGAAATATGAGAACCATTAGCATAATTCTGTTATTTCTGGTTCTTCTGCTGAGCAGTTGCACCAATCCTTTCTGTCCCGTGCTCTACGATCGTTCCAATGCTGAAATACAAAATAGAACGCCGGAAGAGCTTTTGCAAAATTTGGAGCGTGCTTATATGGAAAAGAACATCAATATCTATAAATCGCTTCTGGATGCTAATTTCCGGTTTGAACTTTTGGCAAGCGAGGTAAGCTTAATTGGAATTGATATGAATAATGACGGAATGCGTGATTACTGGTGGGGCTATGATCAGGAAGTGGAATATACCGATAGAATGTTTAACAAGGGCTCCAGTGACGGCACTTATCCTCCTCCGGATGATATTAAACTGCGTTTGCAGGTTCCTCCTTCAGAAAGATGGCAGAAAGACCCGGAAATTGGCCATGAGGGCTGGATAATTATTCCCTGTAACTTTGATTTGATACTTTGCTATAATGATAGCAATTCTTCTATCACAGCCAATGGAATAGCCAGGTTTTATTTAAAGCCCGTAGAAAATGGCTGGAAAATTGCCATTTGGAGGGATGAATCCAATATATGAATGAAAAGGGACGCATTCTTGCCTTGGATTACGGAGAAAAAAACATTGGCTTTGCCCTAAGCGATCCCTGCCGTATTTTTGCCAAACCCTTGTTCGTAATAGCTAATGAGGGTTTTGATAAACTGGTAACCAAATTGCAAGAGATGATTGCCGAGCACCAGATTTCCTTGCTGATAGTTGGAATTCCTTATGCCATTGATGGTTCCGTTACGCCTAAAACCGAAGAATGCCAACAACTTCTAAATAACTTAAAAGCGATCTTAACCATCCCCGTGGAGGGTTTTGATGAACGCTATTCCACCTGGGAAGCCAATACGGAACTGAAAAAAATGGGATATAACTGGCAGCAGGCAAAAAGCCATATAGATGCTATGGCAGCAGCAATGTTTCTGAAAGAGTATTTAGCCAAGTGAAGATTAAGAAAACTATCCTCACCGGCTTGGCAATTCTGGCTGGATTACTTATCCTTTACCTTGCCTATATGGTTTTTGTTCCTTTGCATAGCGAAGAACGCATCGTAAGGATTAAACCGGGCGATAATGCAAGAATAATAGGCAATAAACTTTCTGAAGCGGGAATAATTCGCAGTAAAACAATATTTATATTGCTTACCAAATTTCGGAAGGCAGACAGGGATTTAAAACCCGGAAGTTACATTTTCGGAGGGAATACCTACCTTTGGCAAACGGTTAGCCGTTTAAGCAAAGGATATAGTGAAAACATTACTATAACCTTTCCGGAAGGGCTTTCTCTACATCAAACCCTGCAAAAAATTGATACCAGTGGCTTGGCAACTTATGAGGAACTTGCAAATTCTGCTACCAATCCCTCACTGGTAAAAAATATTACCGGCTTTGAAGCTATGACTTTGGAGGGCTTTCTCTATCCGGAGACCTACCGTTTTCCTATTGAAATTTCGGCAGATTCCCTTCTGGCAATTCCTGCAGCAGAGTTCTTTCGCCGATTAAGGAAAGAAGGTATTGACCCTGTAGCCATCCCGAATTTCTATGCTAAACTAATTCTTGCCTCCATCGTTGAAAAAGAAGCAGGCACAGAAAGCGAAAAAGATATTATTGCCGGACTTTTTATGAATAGAATGGCACGCGGTATGGCACTGCAGTCATGTGCTACGGTAAATTATCTGCTTGATCTCAAAGGTATTAAACGCAGCGTGTTAACTTATGCCGATACGCAAATTAATTCGCCTTATAATACTTATCTTCATCAGGGTTTGCCTCCTACGCCAATTTGCAATCCTTCAATTTCTACTATTAAAGCTGTGCTTAATCCAAAACCAAGTTCCTATCTCTATTTCTTTTCTGATCGGCAAGGGAAAAATGTCTTTTCCAGAACTTATGAAGAGCATTTGGCGAAACAAAGAAAGATGTTGTAGGGGGGAGAAGTCGAGAAGTCAAGAGGTCGAGAGGTCAAGGGGGCGAGAGGTCGAGAGGGCGAGAGGTCGAGAAGTCGAGAGGTCAAGAGGGCGAGAGGTCAAGAGGTCAAGGGGTCGAGAGGTTAGAAAATAAATAGAACCCAACTAATAGGCATTCTATATTGAAAACACATAAAAAAATGTGCATTTAACTTTATGCCATTCTTATGGATACCTCTCTTTTTAGCAAATACATTTCTGGCAATACACCAGAAATTACCTTGTGGACTTTGTTTAACTTCTTGTTGGCTGGTCATTTCTTTAATGACTCTTTAACGGTTCTTTAACAATACATTAACTTCGTTAAAGAATCGTTAAAGAAGGTTTATAGAACCATAAAGGATTCAACTTGGCAGGAATCCGCTTCAGCCAGAACAATATTTATGCATTCTCAAAATGAAAACTATATAACTGGACTACATAGTTCAACAGAATCTAATTATTATAGTTAATCTGTGTAATCCGTATAATCTGTGAGCTAAATTCTAATCTGTGTAATCCGTATAATCAGTGAGCTAAATTTTATCTGGGTAATCCGTGTAATCTTTGAGCTAAATTCTAATCTGTGTAATCCGTG
>DAONFA010000015.1:28643-46002 GCA_035403355.1 Candidatus Cloacimonas sp.
TAATCTGTGAGCTAAATTCTAATCTGTGTAATCCGTGTAATCTGTGAGCTAAATTCTAATCTGTGTAATCCGTGTAATCTGTGAGCTAAATTTTTTTCTGCGAAATCTGCGAGAACCTAACCTGCTATCTGGTATATGCAATTGTGCAATTTAGAAGAAAAAGGAAGCCCTGAATTTCTTCGGGGCTTCCTAATTTATCACTTATTAACCAGCTAACCAGTTCACCTGTTAACCAATTAACCTGTTCACCTGTTAACCAATTAACCTGTTAACCAATTAACCTGTTAACCAGTTAACCTACTTTGCCAGCAGCATTTTGCGGGTTATTGTTTTACCGGCATTATTTACACGGTAGAAATAAATTCCGCTGGCTACTGTTTGGTGACTATCATCCGTGCCGTTCCAAACAACTTTCTGATAACCGGCATTCATATTTTCGTTTACCAGGTTACGAACCAGCTGTCCTTTCAGGTTATAAACCTTCACGCTGGTTGGTCCGCTAACAGGTATGCTGAAGCTGATAGTCGTTTCAGGATTGAAGGGATTAGGATAGTTATTCGCATCCAGAACGATAGGTGGAAGGGAAGGATCATTGATATCAACTCCACCTTCTACTATGGCATGGACAAGAATTTCACCTGTTTGGACAAGTTCCCAGGAACCACTCACATTTTTGTAGCTGTAACCATTGGAGCTGGTATCCAATCCTATTTGCGAGGCATTAGTTGTCTCCAGAATTGCAACATAGAATTGTTGATCGTTCATTTGCGGTGGATTAGGCAAAGTAATATAGTTCCAACCGGCAACTACTGAACTTGCGGGATACTGATATTGAGGCATAACTTGAGCTCCAGGCATTCCATCTGTTCCGTTGGCATCATAAACACGAACAACAATACCTGCTGTTCCTTGAGTGTGAACATATACTTTTACATAATTCAAATTAAACTGGCCGCCATGGCTGAATTTAACTGCCATAAGCTTGGTGGGTCCTACACTAAATCCTTCTTCCGCAGTTCCGTCATCGTGATTAAGCTCATAATGTGATGCTGGTAACACAAAAACATTCACTGTATTGGAAGCACCGGATTCGTTGGTACCATACATTGCGGTAGCATAGTAGCTATGAGGTCCGCCGGGAACATTGGTATCACTGTAAGTTAATGAAGTTCCTGCTACATCAGCAAGAAAAGCACCATCCCGATAAATCTTATAGGAGGAAACATTTCTGGTGGGAGGAAGTTCAGTATGGGAAACACCAAAACTGCCTTCAGCAAAGGAATTGTTCATTGGCAGTTCACCTAAAACATATTCTTTGCCATTAGCGTCAGCTACATACACTTGAATAGTCCAATTATAAGTAAGAGTAGCGCTTTCAGCCGTAAGAGTATGCCAATTATTGTTCATATAAATCATATTGCCGTAGCCCTCAACTTGAGGTCCGGCATCACAACCGGCAGGATAACCACCTGTAGCATTACAACGATAACCAACCATAATTGTGGTAGCTTCGGGAATAGTATAAGGTGTATTTAATACTACTTCATTCCAGGCATCAGCTGTAATAGTATTAACTGGTTGATCGTAAACCATAACTCCAGCAGCTCCTGTCCAAATGCGAACGGCATAAGTACAAAGAGTAGTGGGCTCTGAAGGAACGAATTTTATTTTGGTAATATTCATTCCCACATAAGGATAGATACTGTTTGTTTCGCCTAAAGCATCCCATTTGGCAGCTACGTTAAAATCAGCGACACCATTTGTTCCTATGGAATTTCCAGCTGGTTCACCACAATAATAAATCCAGCCCTCTTCACCACCGCCACCTCCACTGCCAGGTTCATCCCAGGTAAGAACAACAGTGCTTCCATTCACGGTAGCTGCTAAATTTTCGGGAGCAGCAATAAAGACATCATTGTAGATCTTGAAATCATCAATACGGATACCTGTTCCACTTGGAGTATCAGCATCGGATTGGAAAAACCAGCGGAAAATTGCCGTTTGACCATGATAATTGGTGATAAATCCATCCAGAGTATAGCTTTCAGTCATTGAAGCCCAAGAACTTGGAGCATCGCTATAAACATAGTTATTCCCATTAGGATCGTCATAAGGATTACTCATATAGTGCCAGGAAACACCATTATTTACAGAAAATTCCCAACCAAAATAATCACAATCGGGGAAGGCATCGGGGTCTGTAAAACTACCTGTTATCATAAAATCCACACGTATATCACCGCTTGCCGGTAATTCAATTGGAGGGCTTACAAGATAATCCAACATACTAACATTATAAGTTCCGGAAGCATTTTGGCAAATCATACAATTAGTTGGTGAAGGAGCTGTTGCATCTGTCCCCAAATGCCAAATGTCTCCACCAAGTGGAACCATAGAAGTCCAAGTCATTTGACCGTCATCCGTTCCGTTATTACTGTATCCACCAAAACTGATATCATCTACCATCATTCCAAACATTGCAGGTGCATCTCCTGTACTGTAAGCAGGGTCGGAAGCAAAAGCAAAACGGATTTTTACACTTTGACCTACATAAGAGCTGAGGTCAAAAGTGGCATTAGTCCATTCCCGCACTCCACCCCAACCGGGAATTCCTGTTCCTTCGCCATGCTCATAACCGAAAGAATAAGCAGATGAAAAATCATAAGCTGGATTGCCGGTTATGGGAGTCCAGGTGGTTCCGCCATTAGTGGAAATCCTTACATTGCAGGCATCCCAACCATCATAGGGAGGGTTGGCAGAAGGGGTTTCTACATTATGACGCAGTTTGAAAGTTAAAGTGGCATTAGCAGTAGTTAATGTTCTTGCCGGGGTATCCAAAACAAGATACTGATGGTTATAATAACCGCCAATATTTGTTCCCTGAGCTAAAGCCGGGTCACCCATCCACCAGACATTTCCCTGAGTTCCGCCAAAATTGTAAATATGCCAATTATTGGGAGAAAAAGAGCCGTCAGAATGAGTCCAGCCAGTAGCTCCGGATTCAAAATCTTCGCTATAAGCAACGATTTCATAGCGGCTGCCATTAGCAAAGATCGCAGTTACGATTGTAAGGGCTAAGATTATCAGCCAATACTTTTTCATTGATCCTCCTTATAGATCAAGTAATGTTTCTTTTTTTATTGTTGCAACGGAAGGTTGATGTCCTTGTTCCACCTGCCTGCGTTTTCGTTACCGCATAAATCGTAATAACAAAAAACCGTGGTTGCCAGGGGAACGACAGGAATGTCGTTCTTCCGTTCCCGGAAGGTTGACCTCCCGGTCAACCAAACCTGAAAGGTTGATGTCCTTGTTCCACCTGCCTGCGTTTTCGTTACCGCATAAATCGTAATAACGAAAAACCGTGGTTGCCAGGGGAACGACAAGGATGTCGTTCTTCCGTTAGCGGTAATTCGTAATAACGAAAAACCGTGGTTGCCAGGGGAACGACAGGAATGTCGTTCTTCCAAATAACACTCTATATACAGGAAATACAAAATCTCTTAACGCCAAATTCTATTTCCCTATAATAATAACATATTTCAAACCTGCAAATCTGTCAATCACTTTTTACATATTAAGTGTATTGCAGACGGTATAAGTCATAATATAAGCCGTGTTTATCCAAAAGTTCAAAATGCGAACCCTCTTCAACAATTTCTCCTTTGTGCAGCACTAAAATCCTGTCCACATTTTGGATAGTAGAAAGGCGATGGGCTATAATAATAGAAGTTCTATTCTCTATAACTTTGTTTAAAGCATCTTGAATAAGGAGTTCGGTTTCGGTATCTATATTGGAGGTTGCCTCATCCAGAATAAAAATGGAAGGATTATAAGCCAGCACTCTGGCAAAGGCAATAAGTTGCCTCTGTCCTGTAGAAAGAGTAGCTCCTCGTTCCATAACCTGTTCGTTATAACCTTGAGGTAGTTTTTGGATGAATTTATCGGCATTAACATATTTTGCCATCCGAATTATTTCTTCATCGGTAAGGTCTTTTTTATTGAGAGCGATATTATCTTTTATGTTTCCCGAAAAGAGAAAAACATCCTGTTGCACGATTCCTACATTCCTGCGTAAGTCAGCTATAGAATAACTATGAATATCTTTACCGTCTAAAAGAATTCTGCCTTTCTGATAGGGATACATTCCCAAAATAAGATTTACGATAGATGTTTTACCGCTACCTGTATGACCAACGAGGGCAATTTTTTCTCCGGGAGCAACTTTAAAGCTAATATCTTTCAGAATCCAATCTTCTTCATTATAGGCAAGCCACACATTTTGGAATTCAATTTCACCTTGCAGTTTAATGTTTTTATGCTTTTCCTCTCTGTAATCATCAGGGGTAAGTGCCATCAAATTAAATATTCTTTCTGCACTTGCCATGGCACCTTGAAGGATGTTGAATTTTTCTGAAAAGTCATTGATGGGCTCAAATAATTTATTAATATATTGGGTAAAAGCCATCAGCAATCCGATGGTAATTACATTTTGAAGAATCTGACCCCCACCATACCAAATAATTAAAGCCACAGCTATCTGAGAAGAAACATGGATAATAGGACGGAAAAAGGCAAATAACCTAATCTGCCGGATAGAGGCAAGATAATATTTTTGATTGATGGAGGCAAATTCCTGCCGCTTATGAAAGTATTGATTGAAGAGACGGATGATTTTCTGTCCTTCAATGTGTTCAGCCAAAGTTGCGTTTAGAACTGCAAGATGCTTACGCACTTCCCGATAGATAACTCTGGTTTTTTTTCTGAAAATAACAATTACCCAAATTACCAATGGCAAAATGCTGAAACTGACTAATGCCAGACGCCAGTTCAAAGCTAACATCAAAACTACAATCGTAATTATTAATATAACATCTTGAATGAGAGTTATGACTCCTGAAGCCAGCATTTCATCAATAGCACTAATATCGTTAGTAACGCGGGTAACTAAACGTCCTACCGGATTGGTATCAAAGAACTTCGTCGGCATTTTTTGCAGATGGGCAAAAACATCATGGCGTAAATCAGCCATCGCCTTTTGGGAAAAATAGGAAGTGCTTACAATTTGAAAATAACTGGCAACAAAGCGCATAGCTATAATAGCTAAAAAGATTAGTGCTAAGATTAATAACTTATGCACTGCTTCATTGCGAATATTCAAGCGTTCTATTTTGGGAAGCTTATTCAGTTCTATTTTGGGAAGGGCAATTGTTTCCGAATCTATTCTAAACCATCCGGAAAGATTTGCGCTATCAGGATTTAGATTTTCCGGCAGATACTTCTTTAGAATTTGAACATTCTTTTCATTTGCGCCTCCCAGAAAAACCGTTTCATTTTTTAGAATCCCCTTTGCCTTCAATGCCATCAGATCGGTGCCGTTTATTTTGTTCCGGTCTTTGGAATTGATTACGATAAAGGACTTATTACCGTATTGATATTCTTTAAATCCCAGTTTTTGATAGCGGTTTATAAACTCGCGGTATTCTTTGTCTCCGGAAAAAACAGCAATGGACTTGTCGGATACGATATAATCATCAATCGCCGATCGCTGAATTAAGGGAATTATCACTTCCGCTCCGGAAATCAGCATCAAGAACAGAAACGAAATAATTACCCATTTGAGGTAGGGTTTCAAGTAACGAATCATATTGCCGAAAAGCCGTTTGTCATATATTTTGGTTTTCAGCTCATCTTCATAATAGGTACCTCTTCCTGCAGTTCCGCTACCTCCACCACCGTGCATTATTCTTCTTCTCCTTCCAACCGGGCTCTAATTCTTTGCTTTTCATAGAGGTCTTTGTAAAGCCCGCCTTTAGCTAAAAGAGTTTGATGAGTTCCCTGTTCATAAATGATTCCTTCATTGATAACGATTATCAAATCGGAATGCTGCAGGGAAGAAATACGATGGGCAATAATCAGAGTCGTTTTCCCTTTTCTAATTTCAATTAACCGTTCCAGAATTTTACGCTCAGTTTTGGTATCTACAGCGGAAAGGGCATCATCCAGAATCAGGATTTGAGGATTGGTAAGCAAAGCCCTGGCAATTGCTACCCGCTGTTTTTGACCTCCGGATAAAGTTACACCTCTTTCACCTACAATGGTCTCAAATTTGTGTTCAAATTCCATTATTTCATCATAGACCTGTGCTGTCTTAGCTGCCTCAAAGACCTCTTCATCCGAAGCATCAGGTTTTCCCAAACGAATGTTATCAGCAATGGATTCAGAAAACAGAAAAATATCCTGCGGAACTAAAACAATATCTCTTCGCAAAACATTCAACGGAATAGTATAGAGTTCATAATCATCTATATATATACTGTTCCGGGGAGGGTTATAAATCCTGACCAAAAGTTCAATTAAAGTCGTTTTCCCGCAGCCGGTAGGACCAACGATTGCCAGTGTTTTTCCAGCTTCAATGCCTGCCGTAATATTGTTAAAAACTAAAGGTAGATGTTCTGCATATCTGAAAGATAAATTCTGGAACAGGATTTTACCTTCCAAAAGCATAATCTTCTCATCCGCCAATTTATCATCAATTTCCGGTTTAACTTCAAATATATCGTTCAACCGTTTTAAGGAAGCAGTTCCTCTTTGATACATATTCACAATTTGACCAATGGCAATCATAGGCCAAACAAGCATTCCGAGATATTGGAAGAAAGCTATAAAACCGCCTACGCTGATATCTCCTCTAATTGCAGATTTGCCTCCAAAATAGATAGTAATTATCATACTGATGCTTACTATAAAACCCATAAAGGGATGAAATACGCCTGCAATTTTAGCCAGGGACATATTTTGATGGACAAAATTCTGCGAGACCTCGTCTATTTTATCCAGCTCTGTTTTTTCCTGACAGAATGCTTTCACTATTCTGATGCCGGATATGGTTTCCTGAACTCTTCCGCTTAAAGTAGCAAAACTTTCCTGAACTGCTTTGAAGCGAATATGCACTTTCTTGCCAAAATACATCACGGTTAACGAAATAATCGGCATAGGAAGGACTGCTAATAATGTCAACTTGGGATTTATAGAAACCATAAAAGCAAAAGAAGCAATGGTCATTAAAACAATATCCATTGCCGAGATTAAACCCATTCCAAACAGCATCCGCACCGCATTTAAATCATTTGTGGCATAAGCCATCAAGTCACCTGTTTTGCTTTTATTAAAGAAATTCTGGGATAACCTGAGTAAATGATCGTAAAAATCCTGGCGTAAACTCTTTTCAATGCTATAGGAATTGCCTATTATTAAAATTCTCCAGAAAAACCTTAAAACCATCACCGCTATTGCAAAGGCAAAAATAATTAAAGCAATCCAAAGCAGACCCCGTTGGTCTATAGTCCTTTCCTGAATATGATCTATTGCATATTGCATTACTTTCGGAACCGCAAGCTGCACCAGATCCACCAGAATTAACATTATCATTCCACCCAAAATTCGGGTGTAGCTCTTCTTCAAATAAGGAAGAACAGCATCAAAAGTTCGCATTTTACTTCCATTATAAAATTTAGTTCAGGAAAACAGTTAGACCTTACTTTTTGCTTATACCCAAAAAGCGCAAAGTCCATTGTCAAGCTTTCAAAGCTGCTATCAACCTTTCTATCGCATTGCTGCTTTCAGGTCTATGATAGCTTTTGTAGGACAAACAGTAGCACAGGTTCCGCAATCGGTACATTTACTGTAATCAATTCGGGCAATATTATTCTCTACTGTAATTGCCTGAGCCGGACACTTTTTAGCACACAACCCGCAACCAATGCAGGGCTTATCGGCTCCGCAATTTTGTTTGGGTAAAGGATTTTTATCCTTAGAACTGCAGGCAATAAACACATTCTTGCTTTCCGGAATAAGCATTATCAATTTCCGCGGGCAGGCAGTTACACAGGCACCGCAACCGGTACATTTTTCTCTATCAATAATCCGCAATCCGTTTTCATCAACGCTGAGAGCATCAAATTTACAGGCAGCTACACAATCATTAAAACCAACACAACCCCAGGAGCAAAGATTTGGTCCGTCAGCAATATTTACAGCTGAAAGGCAGCTTTCAATACCCTGATAGGCATACTTCCATTTAGTGTTGTTTTTCCCACCACTACTGCAATGGATAAAGGCAATTTTTCGTTCTTGGGCAGTTGCTTTTTTGCCCATAATGTTAGCGATTTTTTCTACTACTTCAGCGCCCCCGGGAGCGCATAAATTCAATTCTTTTCCTTCATTAACAATAGCAGTAGCATATCCTGAACATCCGGGTTGACCACAAGCACCGCAATTAGCTCCAGGCAGAACTTCCGTAATTTGCTCAATGCGTTCATCTACAGTAACGGGAAAGACCTTGGAAGCAAAAGCAAGAATAAGCCCGAAAATCAAACCCAGCGAACCCATTATAACAACCGGAAGCACTATGGCAGATGTTCCGGCTGCAGCCAAAGGCACAACAATTAGATTAAGCATATATTACCTTTCCTTTAAAACTTCATTCCCATAAAACCGTAAAAAGCCAAAGCCATTGTTCCGGCAAGAATTAAACCGCTTGGCATTCCCCGCATACTTTTGGGCATTTCTATCATTTCCAGTCGTTCTCTAATTCCCGCCATTGCCAAAAGCACAAAAGTAAAACCAACCCCGGAAAGAAAACCGTTTAACACAGCCCAGATAAAATTATATCGCGTTCCATCCGCCAAGGGAGTAATATTCAGAATTGCCACGCCTAAAACAGCGCAGTTAGTTGTAATTAAAGGAAGATAAACGCCCAGGGATTTATACAGGGCAGGAGAATTCTTCTTAATAAACATTTCTACAAACTGCACCAAAGCAGCAATCGTTAAAATGAAAGCCAGGGTCTGCAGATATTCCAGTTTATAGGGAACCAGCAAATACTGATATATCAAATAGCAGAAAGCAGAAGCCAGGGTCATTACAAAGATAACAGCCATCCCCATACCGAAAGCGGAATCCATTTTTTTGGATACCCCAAGATAGGGACATAACCCTAAGAAACGGGAAAGCACAAAGTTCTGAATGAGAATGGCAGAAATCGCCATCGTAAAAAGTTGTCCGAGGAATCCCATTATTTCTTCTCCTTCAGCATATTCATCAATGCCATCAAAAGTCCTAAGGTAATAAAGGCACCGGGAGCCAGCAAAGTAATCAGCATTGGATCATAGGTCTGGGGCATAACTCTTATATTCAACCAGGTGCCGTTACCTAAAATTTCACGGATTGTAGCCACTACGGACAGGGAAAGGGTAAAACCAAGCCCCATTCCAATACCGTCGGCAATAGAATTGATTACATTATTTTTATTCGCATAAGCTTCCGCTCTGCCCATTATGATGCAATTCACTACAATTAAAGGAATAAACAGACCTAAGGATTTATGCAAAGCCGGTAAATAAGCAGCCATACTCATATCCACTATGGAAACGAAAGCAGCTATTACAATTACATATACCGGAATACGAATTTTATCGGGAGTTATGTTCTTAATCAGCGAAATAAAGATATTGGAACAAATCAGCACAAAAGTTGCCGCCAAACCCATTCCAATAGCATTATTTACAGATGTGGAAGTTGCCAGCGTAGGACACATCCCCAAAACAATCACGAAGGTAGGATTTTCCTTGATGATGCCTTTGGTTAATTCTTTCATAAAGCTCATTTGTTCACCTCTTCTTCTGCCTGTGTTTTTTCAGTAAGAGCTGTCCGGGCTAAGACCTGTTTTTTTAGTGTTTCAATTGATACCTTCAAAGAATTTGTTACGGCACGGGTAGTGATAGTAGCACCGGTTATGGCTTTAATGCAATTGGGAGGAACGCCACCGTCTTTATCTACAATTAATTGTTCACTTGTTTTACCTTTAAACTGGTCGGTAAATTTGGGCTGCGTGGAATTTGTTCCCAAGCCGGGTGTTTCCGTTTGCTCAATCACTTTAATCGCAATTATCTGAAAGTCCTTATTTAAGGCAGCCATAGTTTTTACTGTCCCGTTATAGCCATTTTTTTGGGCTGTAAAAACATAGCCCTTCACTTCGCCTGTTTTATTGTCTTTGGCAATATAGTAAGTAATTTCTCCGTTCACTTCCTCAAAATCAGAATCAGGAATTAGTTCCCGGCGGGTTGCTTCCGCCTCTAAGGTTTTAATTTTCTGAATTTGAGGACTGGTTAATGTATTTACATAAGCCAAGAGTGCAGTTGCCACAACGCAGAAGGCAAGCAATATTAAGCCAAGCTGTAAATATATTTTCATTTTTTTACCCTCCCAAATGCTTTGGGCATAGTAAATTTATCAATTAGAGGGGTTAACACATTCATAAACAGAATACCGTAGCTTACGCCTTCAGGATAGCCACCATACAAACGAATTACTACTGTTAAAATTCCGCAGCCGATAGCAAAAATTATTCTCCCGCTTTTGGTTATCGGGGTTGTTGTATAATCCGTCGCCATAAAAAATGCGCCTAACATCAAGCCGCCGGAAAAAATATGGAAGAATGGCAACATAGGACTAAAACCTGAACCTTTCAGAGGAGCCAAAAAGAAAGAGAGCACAAAAACTGTTCCAATATAGAAAAGGGGAATTCGCCATTCAATTATGTTTTTATAAAGCAAATAGGCAGCGCCTAAAAGTAACGCAAAAACACTAACTTCACCAATGCAACCACCGATATTTCCCCAGAAAAGATTTTTTAAGGTAGATAAATCGGTTAAGTTTGTAAATATCCGATTAGCCAAATCAACACCTTGACCCGTATTGGCACTTAGCGAAGAGACAAAACTGCTATCTCTTAAGGTTTGAGCTACTTTTAAAGGAGTAGCGCCGGTTACCAGATCATAAGCTTTGGGCGATAAACTATTCAGGTTTACGGCTATCACATTAGGATCGGTTATTCCGCTTAAAACTCCACCTTTGGGTTTTGCCCATCCGGCTGTCATCAGGGTAGGCCAGGAAGCCATTAAAAAAGCCCTTCCCAAAAGAGCAGGATTAACAGGATTATTACCTAAACCGCCAAATACCTGTTTGCCAATTGCAATTGCAAAAGCAGCACCCAAAACAGGAATCCACCAGGGTGCTCCAGCATTTATATTATAGGCAAGCAACATACCGGTTAAAAAAGCACTGCCATCGGAAACGGTAATCGGAACTTTTCGTAATTTTTGAATCAGTGCTTCCGTAACCATTGCTGAAACAGCACCTAAAAGAGTAAGCAGCAGGGATTTTATACCCCAGTAGTAAACAGCGAATATTAGAGCCGGAATTAACGCCAGCACCACATTCCACATCACATTTTTGGTTGTGGTCTGATCATGAAAATGAGGAGCTGGAGAAACAATATATTTATCTTGCATTTTCTTCACCTACTTTTTGGCTTCAGCATAACGAATTTTGCCGTTATCAATATATTGCACCAAACGAATTTGCGCAGGACACACATAAGCACAGGCACCACATTTCATACAATCATTCAGTCCGGAACTCACTGCCAGTTTCTGATTATCATATTTTACGGCAGAAACAATCATACAGGGAACCAAATTCAGCGGGCAAACATCTACGCAGCGAGCACAACGCAAACAATTTCCTTCTTCATTTAACCGGGCTGATTCTTTATTCAGTAAAACCAATCCCCCACTTCCTTTTCCCATTGTTGCCTCTAAAGAAGGAAGCGCAAAACCCATCATCGGTCCGCCGCAAATAACCTTGCCGATTTCTTCTTTTGTTCCACCGCAAAAATCCACCAGTTCAGAAAACGGAGTTCCAATGCGGGCTAAAAGATTTTGGGGCTTAACTACAGGAGAACCGGTTACCGTTATAATCCTTTGAATTAGCGGTTTTTTGTAACGAATTGCTTCATAAACGGCAAAAGCAGTTCCTACATTTTGTACCACTACCCCAATTTCCAGGGGAAGACCTCCAGCAGGAACTTTTCTTTTGGTAGCCGCATAAATAAGCTGTTTTTCCGCACCTTGAGGATAACGCAGTTTTAGAGTAACTACTTCAATATTGGGTTCATTTTTTGTCAGCTCTTGCATTTTTTCTATGGCATCGGGCTTATTGGCTTCAATTCCAATCATTCCCTTTTTGGCTGATAAAATCTTCATAATCAGTTTTAAACCCTGCAGAATTTCTTCACCTTTTTCCAGCATCAAACGATGGTCACTGGTTAAATAAGGTTCGCATTCTACTCCGTTTAAAATAACCGTATCTATAGCTTTATCGGCAGGAGGAGAAAGTTTTACAAAAGTAGGAAAACCGGCACCGCCCATTCCACAGATTCCGGCATCACCAATTCTTTTTTTCATTTCCTCAATCGGTAAATCCATAAATTTTTGTTCATCTACAAGCTCTATCCATTTGTCAGCACCATCTCCGGTAATTTGAATTGCCAGGGAACTGGAACCCGTAGCATTGGGAAAACGGTCTATGGCAGTAACTTTTCCGGAAATTGAGGAATGTTGACTAAGCGAGACGAAACCTGTTGCTTCCGCAATTTTTTGTCCCGTTAAAACCTCATCGCCCACAGCAACAATTGGCTTTGAGGGAGAACCAATATGCTGGGATAGATGGATAGATACTTTTTGGGGTATTGGAGCTTCAGTTATAGGCACAGAGGCACTATACTTCTTTTCATCCGGAGGATGAACACCTCCAGGAAATGTTTTTAAGCGCATTAACACTCCCTTTGGCTTGAGTTCCTCAAGTCGTGATTATCAAATTTTGGGAGCATATTTATAGTTGCTCATTTATAGGCAAGTAAAATTTTTTAAGGGAGTGAAATATCACTTGATAGCAAGATAGAAAGATGGCAAGAAAGCAGAATATAGAGATAGCAAGATAGCAAAATAGAGAGATGGCAAAATAGAGAGATAGCAAGAAAGCAAAATAGAGAGATGGCAAGAGAGCAAGATAGAAAGTTGGCAAGAAAGCAAAATAGAGAGATAGCAAGATAGCAGGATGTTTGCACTTACATATATTCCATATTGAAAAGACATAAAAGGAAAATAAGGTTTAGAAGGTTGAGAAGGTTGAGAGGGTTGAGAGGGTTGAGAAGGTTGAGAAGGTTGAGAAGGTTTAGAGGGTTGAGAGGGTTGAAACGGTTTAGAAGATTGAGAAGGTTGAGAAGGTTGAGAAGGTTTAGAGGGTTGAGATACCTTAAAGCTCCTTAGGGCGACATCGGAAGGTTGACGTCCTCGTCAACCACCCCTTACGCTTTTTCCCCCTTACCGAAAGGTAATTGGTAACGAAAAAAACCTGGTTTCTTATGAACGACGAGGACGTCGTTCTTCCTGAAAAAAAAGCCCTTTAGGACGACACAATTATAGCGATGGCGGCGTATTCCAGGTTCTTTTCCTGGATTGGTATTTTAGGAGCACATGGTAGCTCCTTTTTTTGGTACCGGCGGACGCCGTTCCGCCGAAAGCCGTTAATCAGTATTTGGCTAAAAACGGCGTGTACAAGTAGCTCTTTTTTGGTACCGGCGGACGCCATTTTTATTCGGCGCTACAGCGAGCGCCGGTACAAAGAACGGCGGAACAGCGTCCGCCGGTACAAGGAAAGATTATTTAATAATCCCTAAAATCTATCCAATCCTGTTCATCCCAGGCCTATTCAATCCCTTTAATCCATACAATCCTGTTCATCCCAGACCTATTCAATCCCTTTAATCCATTCAATCCTCTAAATCCTGAAATCTTTAAATCCTCGTTTCTAAAATCCTTGTCCTGAAATCCTCGTTTCTGAAATCCTTGTCCTGAAATCCTTGTTTCCGCCTCTTGCAATATATTCCTAATATCCCCGTTCACTTCAAATCGTTTTTTCCTCTATATAGTTAGTCAACCGGGAAAGGCAATTGACATAAGAGCCGAGTTCGTTATCATACCAACCGAAGATTTTGGCATGCGTAACCGGCAATTCCAATGCCTTATCCGTTTCCATCCCTTGAGCAGCCAAAGTTGAAACAGGAATTGTGACAAAGCCGGTTCTGGTATGTGTTTCATGTGCTTCAATAACAACAGCAGCCATAGTTCCAATCATATCTGCCGAAACATTTTGCCTCTCACTGAATATCAGCAGGTCTTTTAGTGAACCCTCCGATGCTTTTTGGTAAACATCATTAATCAGTTTACGGCTTACCAACGGTTCTCCCAATTCATCCAATTCCGTATGGAAAGTAACATTTAAGTTTATAAGTGAGACGGTTGTTGTAGGAATGCGAACGCTATCTGCCATAAAACCGATATGTTTAATTTCGGGCATCACTTGTTCCAGAGCTTTAGTAACTCCTGTAGTAGAAAGAATAATATTATTCAGGACGCTTCTGGATTTCCTCAAATCCGTAGCATCGGTTTTAGGAACGCTATCTAAAATGGATTGAGTATTAGTAGCGGAATGAATGGTGCTCATAGAAGCAGTCAATATTCTGGAGGTTGCCTGATTTTCCATAAGCGGTTTAAGCATATAAGCCAAGCCGGTTGTAGTGCAGGAAGCAGCAGAAATGATGTTATGTTCACGAGGGTTAAATTCCAGGTGATTGATGCCGTAAATTATTGTCTTAGCATAATCCGGCATAGAATTTCCGGATTTAATTTTGAAAGGTGCGCTGCAGATAACTTTTAATGCTCCTGCATCCAAATGACCGTGTAAACAGGGTTTTCCGGAATCTGAGCGCAAAGCGGGGTCTAAAAAATTGCCCGTGCAATCAACTACAATTCGCACTCCTTCGTTCAGCCAGTTAATATCTTTTGGGTCGCGAGCCGTTCTTAATATTTTAATCGGGATGCCCTCAATTTCCAAAAGAGGTATATCCTCATCAAGGATTTTAATTTCGGCTTTTTTACCTACCACTCCATAGAGAAACTTGTGGATAGAACCGTAAGTGCTATCCATTTCAATAACCTGAATAAGGTCATCCAGATTTTTGCCTACCACCCTGCCACAGTTTACTACGATTCCATCAAAATGCCTAAGATGTATCTGGTTCCATAACAATAGTTTGCCAATTCTGCCCAAACCATTGATACCCAGCAGTTTTTTGTTTCCTAAGCTCAGTTCCATTTTGATTTCTCCTTATATTTTTTATTTTATAAACAATGCATGCTAACTAAAGGATAATGCCCTGAATAAATAGCTCCGCTGGTAGCATCCAAAGCTACTTTATCGCCTGCCTGTAAATAGGTTTTCCCAATTCTGCACTTTGCCTCGGTATCTAACACAACCAAATCTTTACAGTTTACAATTCCAATTATGCCCAAACGAGTAGCTGTAACTGCAGCGTGGGAAGTTACTCCCCCTCGGGAAGTTAACAATCCCTGGCACTCAAAAAGCAGTTCCATATCATCCGGAACGGTATCGGGACGCACTAAAATCAGCGCTTCTCCGCAAGGGGCAAATTTTTCAATATCTTCTTTGCCGAAAACGATTATGCCGTTCACAGCTCCTTTACCGATACCGATGCCAAAGGCAAGTTTTTTCTGATCACCTTTGGTAGTATCAAAGACCTGATAATCAGGAGCTTTTTGGATAACCTGATCCCGGGTTTGTAAAATATATAATTGCTCAGGAGAAGGACCCTCAAAGGTAAATTCCATTTCCTGATGGGGATAGTTTTTATCTTCAATCAGCTGTCTGGCATAGCGTAATAGAGCATTGTAAATTGCCGGAAAGGTATTTTCCAGGGAATTGTTATTGGCTGTTTTACTGTGCAAACATTGAATTTCCGATATAGGCAAAGTATGCACCAAACCGGCTACAACATCTTCTCCCTGGCTGCAAAGGGTAAAATCGCCATTCAAACAAATTCCGCTCTCTTCGCTAAAGTCATAATGAGTAAACAAAACTCCCGTTCCCGATTCCAGAGAAATATTACCTAAAACCATTTTCTGGATAATAACTGCAGTGCCCCATTCATCGGCAATATGTAATTTTTGTCTGTATAACCGGGCTCTATCCGTGTTCCAGCTATCCAGCACACGCGAAATTGCCTTGTATAGTTGCATAAAGGGTTCCTGTTCCAGTTCTATATTATGCAGAGTGAGCACTTTTTTATAGTCCTGCACCATCTCCTGCATTTGAGCACCCGAAAATTGTGTTTTCAACTCTATGTTGAACCTTTTTTTATAGTTAATCATCACTGCATCAAATTCATCCCGGGGAATGCCATAAGCCATACCCCAGCTTTGAATCAGGCGTCGGTAACAATCCCAGGCAGTCCATCCATAGTTTGGACGCAAAGAAAGTTTATAGGTAACTTCGTCCGTTAAACCGATATTTAAAAAGGTATCCATTGCCCCCGGTAAACTCATTGGAGCTCCGGAACGGACAGAAAGCAATAAGGGTTTTTCCGGATTGCCTAAAACAAGGTCTGTATTCTTTTCCAGAATATTCAAATTTTGCCGGATCAAGGCATCCAGTTCATCTGAAATATCAGGATGAGTATTGATAATTTCCCGATGGCGAAAAAGGTCTGTAGTAATAACAAATCCAGGTGGAACAGGAAATTCATATTGGAGCATCCTTTTCAGGAAATATGCTTTAGAGCCCAACAGCACCTGATTTTCAATACGCGAGTTTTTCCTGTTCAGATGAAAAAAGAGTTTATCGGGATCGTAATTCATCACTTTGGGAATATCATCCGGCTTAAAAAGATGTTTCATTTGAGCAAGGGATTCCAGGATTTGGGTAATAAAATTATCCAAGCCCTGCACCAGAAAGGATTTGGAAAGCAGATTGCGGTAAAATTCTTCCGCAAAAATCTCGGTTTCCTTTGAGCTCCGCTGCCCTTTTCCTTTTACCTTGGCTACCATTCGTAATCCAATTTGCCTCAACTGCGTTTCATAAAACCGGTAATAATACTCGTTGATTATTTCCACTACGCTATCCTTCAGCAGCTTGAAAATATCCAGATATTGGTCTATAGAAAGGTTGCTGAGATATTGAGACGATTTTAACATATTTAAAGCCGAACCATAGGCATCGCTGGTAACCAGAATTTGTTTCATTGCATAGTCATAGAGCTCCAGAATGCGAATAATTCTGCGCAATGTTTTACCTGTGATGTAACTCAGGTTCAGCTGTTGCACATTACGCTCAAAAAGGCGCCTGACAACATTTTCAATCCTAAAAATCATTCCCATCGCTTCCAGTTTGGGCTCGCGATACATTCCATACATTGAAGGAATACCTGCCGCAATATGTCTTTTGTAATAGATATTTTCCCAGGCGGTTGTAGTTTGAGGGTCTAAGATAACGCTGTTCATTTTTCCGATGTAGGAAAGCAGCTGCCTAATCGTGCTGTCATAGTCCTTTCGGTCAAAACTATGGGCAAGACGATTTTGTTCATTAGCATCAAACCAACTGT
>DAONFA010000016.1 GCA_035403355.1 Candidatus Cloacimonas sp.
ACAATTTATCTTGTCTACGGATGCATAATCTTACCCATACGGCAAAAGGTCAAGCGAAAAATGACCTTATAGGAGGAATAATGGACCCGAATGACGTCGGCAGCAGACTGGGAATGCTGATTAAAGCAATGAAATTGAAGCAGTACCAGTTCACAGAAAAGTTTGGCATTTCTGCCAATTCTTTGGACCGCTACAAGAATAATGAGAGGTTTCCCGACCCTCAATTCATGGCCAGATTGATCGATGCCGGAGTGAATGTGAACTGGCTCTTGAGGGGTGAAGGCAGTATGTTCATCCTGGCTCCCTGGGAGTTGGGAGATGATATCCGGACTACCAAGAAAGTCCAGATTGTGGATGGCAAACCGGTCTTAATGAATGATCTTGATAAGACTTACATTCGTACCTCAGTGTTCCCGATCGCAGCGGAAATAGCCGCTGGATCACCCATCGATGTCCCGGAAGGTATAGAACCAACGGATACAGTCGAAGTCCCCACTCGTTACATTCCCTTCGGAACGGACAGCTACATTGCCTTCCAAATCAATGGTCATAGCATGGAGCCTCAGATTCTGCATGGAGACGTTGTGCTAATCAGGAAGCAGATTACCTGGGATGGTCTGGATGGGAAGATCTGTGCCGTCAGATACGAGACAGGCATTACCCTGAAAAGGATACAGTATGATGAGGCTCGCAAGGGAGTTGCCCTCCAACCCCTCAATAAAGACTACCGGATCGAGTTTATAGACGCTGATCAGAGTCAGTGGCTTACGATGATCGGACCCCTGGCACTTCAGTTAAGGCTCTATTAAATTCGCAAACCATTTCAGAAAATCTGATGTTCTGAAAATACCCTAAATTGAGGGCATATTTGAAGGAATCGTGATATCGATACGTCCAAATACGTCCAAAGACCACTGTGACACAGTCTAAAGCCAGTCCTATCTATCTCCCCAACCTATAAACCTTTAAGACCTCTGTGACACGTGATATCGATTTGAAGGTTTGGGTGAGAACTTATATTTAGGTTAAATTGAGAATGGAGAATGGAGAATGGAGAATTGAGAATGGAGAATGGATTTAGCGAGATAGCGAGATGGCGAGATGGCGAGATGGGAATAGAGGGTAAGAACAAATTATATTTTTTTTACAAAGAGAGAAAGAGGATTTTGAACAAAGAGAAAAAGAGAAAAAGAGAGAAAGAGAAAAAGAGATTAAATTGAGAATGGAGAATTGAAAATGGAGAATGAAAATAGTAACGCAGAATTTGATCTAAGGTTTTTAGGTTCTGAAATTTCCAAAAAAACAAAATCCCTAAAATCCCTAAAATCCCTATAATCCTGTTCATCCCAGACCTATTAATATCCTCTAAATCCTTAAATCCTGAAATCCTCGTTTCTGAAATCCTATCCGTGTTATCTGTGATTTTTTAGTACCGGCGCTCGCTGTAGCGCCGAATAAATAAGGCGGAACGGCGTCCGCCTGTACAAAAAACGGTGGAACGGCGTCCGCCGGTACAAAAAACGGTGGAATATAATCTAAACTCTAATTTGCAGGAAAAAACCACTGCCTTGTTTTATTAGCTATGCTTACCAGATTAAGCATAACGGGAACTTCAACTAAAACGCCTACAGTGGTAGCCAAGGCAACTGGTGAATCGGCTCCGAAAAGAGATATAGCTACTGCCACTGCAAGTTCAAAGAAATTGGATGCTCCAACTAAAGCTGCCGGTGCTGCAATATCGTGGGGTAATTTTATATGTTTGGTGAATAAATAGCTTATAAAGAAGATTAAATAGGTCTGAATCGTAAGTGGAATGGCTATCAGGATAATATGGAGAGGATTATTGATAATAACTTCTCCTTGAAAAGCAAAGATAATAACCAGGGTAAGCAACAAACCGCTAATAGTAACATTATTGAATTTGGGAATAAAGGTTTTCAGGAAATAATCCTCTCCCCTATGTTTTATCACTGAATATCGTGTTGTTGCTCCTCCAGCTAAAGGAATAACAACAAATAAGATAACGGAAAGAATTAATGTATCCCAAGGTATTTTTATTCCGCTAATGCCCATCAGGAATGCTACAATGGGTGTGAAAGCAACCAGAATTATCAAATCGTTTGTAGCTACCTGAACAACTGTATAAGCAGGTTTACCATTGGCTAAATGGCTCCAGACAAAAACCATTGCTGTGCAAGGTGCAGCACCCAACAAAATAGCTCCCGCAAGATAATCTTTGGCTAAATTTGCAGGTATAACAGATTTAAATACAATATAAAAGAAAAACCAGGCAATTCCATACATTGTGAAAGGTTTAATTAACCAATTTACAATCCAGGTTACAATTAATCCCTTGGGGTTTTTCCCCACATTCTTAATGCTGGTAAAATCTACCTTCATCATCATCGGATAGATCATTAACCAAATAAGAACGGCTATCGGAATTGAGACCTGGGCAAATTCAAATTTACGCAGGAAATTAGGTATTCCAGGTATATACCTGCCTATAAGAACCCCGGCTGCCATACATATAATAACCCACAATGTCAGATATTTCTCGAAAAAACTGATGCCTTCCCTTTTGTTTGTTTTCTGCTGCATCTCATCTTCCTATTCGTTGTTTTATTTTTTAAAGGGAGATTTTAAATTCACTGCTAATCCTTAAAAGAATATTAGTATTGGGCATAGAATGTTGGTCAATCCAAACTAAGTAAATTTAAACCCAATTCTTCCTGCATAATTCTGATATTTTTTTCCAGATTGGGGTTTACAGGAACACCTTGTTTACGGACTTTTTGCTCTATTTCATATTCTTTTTCGCCGGCTACATAGATTTTTGTTTTGCCGGGGAAAAGCTTTGAATTTTGTAAATCTCTGCAGATGGAACCGGTAATTTTCTTGAAGTTTTCCACATCTGTAAAAAAATCAATATTGATTGCCATAAAGAAGTGTCCTAAACGGTAAGGAGCAGGTTTACCCTGTTCATCTTCTCCCGTTAAACCGTTCAAATAATTCCCGTTTTGCAAAGCAGCGCAAATAATCTCTACGGCAGTTGCGAGTCCGTAACCCTTATGGCTTCCGGTAATTTCTTCCGTTCCCCCTAAGGGTAACATCGCTGCTTTCTGTTTTAATAAATCAATCAGCAGACCTTTTGTATCCGTGTAGGGTTTTCCTTCCAAATCAATAGCCCAGCCAAGAGGGGTTTCTTTTTCTTCGCGAGCCAGCTGTTCCACTTTACCTCTTTGGGAAATGGAAGTAGCGGCATCATATAAAAAAGGATAGGGTAAATCAGTTGGAGCTCCAAAACATATTGGATTCGTTCCCAAAATGGGAGAAACACCATTAGTAGGACAAATTGAAGGTCGGGCATTGGAAAAAACAAGTCCCATCATATCTTGTTTAACTGCCATTTCTGCATAATAACCGCAAATTCCGAAATGAGTAGAATTACGAACGGCAACAGAACCCAAACCATATTTTGCTGCTTTGTCCATTGCTGTCTGCATGGCTTTTTTACTAATCACCTGACCCATTCCATTATTTCCATCCCAAACAGCAGTAGCATATTTATCGCGGATTACATCAATGCTGGTAACGGGATTTTGAATGCCAGCTTTAATTCTATCATAATACATTTTTAGCCGTCCGATTCCGTGTGATTCAATCCCTCTTAAATCACTGGCAATAAGAACATCACTGCAAATGCGGGCATCTTCTTCCGGCACTCCCAATTTTGTAAAGACCTCTTGCATAAAACGCTGCAGCAGCTCAACCGGCATATATTTCATTTGCTCTGCCTCCTTAATTTTCTTTAAAAATAACGGCTTTCAGGGGAGGAAAGCCATTAAAATTAACACTGGCATAAGTATGGGTGTAGGCACCGGTAGAAAAAATATAAACTTTATCTCCGGGAACGGTTCCTTCGGGCATCCGATAACGATAGTGCTCATAGAGAATATCCATACTGTCACAAGTAGGACCAGCCAATATAATCTCTTCCGCCAAACCCTTACGCGGAAAATAGATGGGGAATTTTATGGATTCATCAATGGTCTCAATTAGACCGCCAAATTTACCTATATCAAGATACACCCATTGATAGAGATTATTTTTGGATTTACGCGCTACATTTATCACTTCGGATACAATTACACCCGCATCTGCAACCAGAGAACGACCCGGTTCTAAAATAATTTCCGGTAAGTTATCACCAAAATCCTCCATTATAAAACGCTGGATTTCTTTGGAATAATCTTCAATGGAAAAAGTGGGATCAACATAGTTGGCAGGAAAACCGCCTCCAATATTAATCATTTGTAATTCTATGCCTTCTTCGGCAACAGCATCAAAGAGATATTTACACCGTGCCACTGCATCATCCCATTGTCCTATATCCCTTTGCTGAGAACCAACATGAAATGAAATTCCCCAGGGTTGTAAATTCATTTTTGCTGCTTTCACAATTAAATGATAGATTGTATCAGGATGGGAACCAAATTTTCTGGATAGAGGCCAATCCGCACCTGTCCCTTCTGTTAAAATCCGGAATAAAACCTTGGAACCGGGAGCATATTTTGCCAAATTATTCAAATCCAACTTGCTGTCAGTAGTAAAAAACCGCACCCCTCTATCGTAAAAATACTTAATATCGCTAACTTTTTTGATGGTATTCCCGAAGCTTAAACGCTCGGGCTCAATTCCCAAATCTAAAATTTGGTCAAGTTCGTAAGGCGAAGCCAAATCAAAATAAGCACCAAGTTCATTCAGCAGCATTATCACTTCCTGCATAGGATTTGCCTTCACTGCATAATAAATCTTATAATCGGGCATACTTGCCTGCAATTCTAAATACTTATTCCTTACTATATCCAAGTCCACAATCAAACAGGGGGTGGTGATATCTTTGGCAAATTCCTGAATTTTTGCAAATCGCTTTTCGTCCATAAAGCGAGCTATATTAAAGATGTAGGGTTCCTTAAACAATGTTTTATCCTCATTACTTAGAATCAATGCTTCCTAAGATTCGCAAAGCCCATAAATGTCAAATAAAAAGTAGTTGACACTTTAGCTGTTTGCATTATAATAAGTTGTAATAAGATAAAGGATATAAAATGCAAAATAAACCTTGTGTGGCAGTTGGAATCAGCGGAGGGATTGACTCCGCAATGACTGCCTATTTACTAAAAGAAAGCGGTTTCAGGGTAATTGGCATCACAATGCAAACCTGGGATAAAAACAAAGCAATGGAGAAAGTGATAAAAAGTGGTTGTTTTGGTCCCGCCCAGGAAGAAAGTATCCAATCCGCCGCTCGTTTATGCCAAAAAATGGGTATAGAGCATTATGTTATTCCTTTGCAGGAAGAATTTCAGCAGAAGGTTATTAACTATTTCTGCCAAACATACTTACGGGGAAAAACACCCAATCCTTGTTTGGTTTGCAATGCCTACATCAAGTTTGCGTTATTGCCCGAAAAAGCACATTCCTTGGGGCTGGAATTTGACTATTTTGCCACCGGACATTATGCTAAAGTGGATTATAATGAAGAATTGCAACGCTACCAAATAAAGAAGGCAAAAGACACTAACAAGGATCAATCCTATTTTCTGGCTTTTTTAACTCAGGAGCAACTGGCACGAACCCTTTTCCCCTTAGGGAATTATACAAAGCCGGAAATAAAAAAAATGGCTGCCGATATTGGGTTTGGCGAACTGGTATCCCGTCAGGAAAGCCAGGATTTTTTACAAAGTTCAGATTTGGCAGTGCTTTTTAAAGCAGAAGATTTTCAGGAAGGGGAAATTGTTGATCTATCCGGGAAAGTTATTGGAACACACAAAGGCATAATAAATTACACTATCGGACAGAGAAGAAATTTGGGAGTTAAGGGTTTTCACGAACCCCGGTTTGTTCTGGAAATTGATGCGGAAAAAAATAGAATTGTGATAGGAACTAAGGAATATTTGTTTAAGAACCGATGTTTGGCAACAAATATGAACTGGGTTTCTATTTCTGCACCGGCAAAACAATTCAGAGCAAAAGCTAAAATACGCTTTTTGCATACTCCCGCCGATTGTATTGTAAACCCTATAAATGATAGCGAGATAGAAGTATTATTTACAGAACCGCAACTTTCTATAACCCCGGGACAGGGTTTGGTTTTATATACAGATGATTTACTTTTGGGAGGGGGTTTTATTGCACTTTCTAACGATAAGAATGCAGAACATAATGTTTAGAAGGTTGAGAGAATTTTTGGCAGAGGGCAGAGAGCGAAGGGCGAAGGGCGGAGGGCAGGGTGCTGAGGGCGGAGAGCAGGGTGCTGAGAGCTGAGAGCGAAGAGCGGAGGGCAGAGAGCGGAGGGCAGGGTGCTGAGGGCAGAGGGTTCATTTTTCCGCATTTTTAGAGGGTTGTGATACCCAAAATCCCTTTTGGGCAACACTTTGATAGCGATGGTGGCGTAAGCCCCTCGTAAAATGCAGCCCCATATCTTTATTTTTTTATATTACCTTGCCTGCACCAAAAAAAAAACTGGGTTACCGGAAGGTATGCGGCAACGAAACACCAGTGTTACCACTAAACGACGAGGACATCGTTTTTCCGATACAAAAAAGCCCTTTTGGGCGACACTTTGATAGCGACGGTGGCGTAAGCCCCTCGTAAAATGTCAGCATCTTTTCTCTTTCTCTTGTTTCTCAGTTCCGCTCGTGTATTACTCATTAAACATACCTTAATCAAGCGTTAATTATTAACGCTTGATCAATGTATGATAAAGTAGTGATTAACAGTTTGAAGCAAGGAAGTAATATGACTCTCAAAACATAGCAGGTTTTTATGAAAGTAACAGTAAAGGAAAGTATAAAAGGATTTTCAGCCAAATTGTCATTCGGCGGAACGGCGTCCGCCGGTACAAAAAAAAGGAGCTATGGCGAGCCCCTTAAATGCCCGTCCAGGAAAATAAACCTGAAATATGCTGCCATAGCCAAACAAATTAAAGACCTCAATCATTCGGCGGAACGGCGTCCACCGGTACAAAAAAAAGGAGCTATGGCAAGCCCAATAAATGCCCGTCCAGGAAAAAAACCTGAAATATGCTGCCATAGCCAAACAAATTAAAGACATCAACCATTCGGCGGAACGGCGTCCGCCGGTACCAAAAAAGGAGCTATGGCAAGCCCAATAAATGCCCAGCCAGGAAAAAAACCTAAAAAATGCTACCATAGCCAAACAAATTAAAGACATCAACCATTCGGCGGAACGGCGTCCGCCGGTACAAAAAAAGTGGCTGAACCTATTGCGAGATAGGAATGATAGCATGCGGATGCCCTTCTGGTATTCCCTTTTTGTAAAAATGCTGTTGGCAAGGCAAGCCAAAGCCCCAAAAAAAGCTCCCAAATTACACTGATTACCCAAATTTAAGATAAACCGGGATTTTACATAATTAAATTTACCAACACTAATTTGTCGCTTCATAAAACTTCCACCTTGAATAAGCAGATATGCTATAAATTTGAAATGAATTCGTGCTTATGCAAGAATAGCCAACAGCTTTTTTTTTCAAGAAATTACATAATTTGTCTAAGAGCAGGAAGAATGACATCGGGTCGTTATTATGAAACCAAACATTTTCGTTACCCAAAAATTGTCGGTTAGAAAATAAGGGTAAAATCGGTTGACCGTAAAGTCAACACTTCGGTGTCGTCCTAAAGGGCTTTTAGCAGAGAGCGAAGAGCAGAGGGTGCTGCAAAGGGAAAAAAATAGCGGGAAAAAAATCCCGCTATCTATTGAACATTCTTTGGGCAAGTTACTTCTTACTGCATAATTTAAAGGGCTTCCCAAGAAGGATGCCGGAAAGCATTTATCCAGGTGGAATTTGGTAAGTCCTTTCTTATCTTGCTGAAAGAGAAATATGCTAGCATAAGAGTTTTAATCGGCATTTATCTGCAGTGCCTGAATCAGTTGTTCCTGAATTTCGGGTTTTTCAGTTAAATCGCTGCTTTGCAGGAAGTCCTTTCTTTGCTGGAATCTATCTTTCAGCAAGGAAATATACAGATCATAGTTTCCGCGCAATTCGGAATTATACTTATCATAGTAACCGGGTAAAATGGCTTCAATGGACTCCTTGGTAGGAATCATAGCTCCGGGAAGTATCTTCCAAGGTTTCCATTGCAACTGGTCCATCAAAATTGCGGTCTGCAGAGTTAGGGATGTATTTAGGGGAATCGGTTCCAGAATATTGTCTGATTCCTTCCAATAGCCACGGGAATTGAAGCAGTAAAAATCTGCTCCCGTATCTGCAACTTTCAAAAATGCTTCCACATCGCGGTAAAGTTCATAAACCCGAAAAGGATTGGCAAAAGGTTCAAAAACGAGTTTATTCAGTTCTTCTTCGGTAACATTTTCGGCGCGATTGCGTTGGGTCATTAAAGCAGCTCCCATTGCTATTGCCAGGTATTTATCCTGCAATTTCAAAGCAGGAGGCAAAACTGAATCCTTCATCAGCCAAACCAGTGCTTTCGGAAAACCGCAACGGTTAACATAATTGCCTAAAAGAGAACGGTCTAACAAAGCTCTACCATTGGAATTACGAATATCCTGTCCGTAGGGAATAAGCTTGTTATTTACATCTAAAACGGTATGATTCATCAAAGCTAAAGTATATTTCCAATCGGGATGATTTACGGGACGGCTATCCGTTTTATCAAATAAAGTTGGCTCCCAAACGCGGCAAAGTTTATTTTCCAGGTCAATCTGGAAAGCATCATCGTGTAACACAACCTTGGAAAAGCCCTTAGGCAAGGTTCCGGCATTATCGGCATTATTGGTATGACTGGATTTCCCGGTACCGGAAAGACCGTAAAAGGCGATTGATCTTTTACCCAGTTTGTGATATTCAGAATTTTCACAGGTGCCAAAATCAATTTCTTTAATTCCGCCATGGCAGGCAGCCATTCCAATTCTGATGCCGGAAGTCCAAGCCATCGTTAAAGTTCCCTTTTTGCGTTCGCCAAAATAACGCATACCCAGGTTTACGATTACATTGTGTTTTTCATCCACCAAAGCCAATTGCGGTGCCCCTACATTATTATAAAAATCATCATCGCAGGTCCATTCATTAAAAGCAACCAGTATAATATCTTGAATAGGCAGCTTGGGGCTTGCTTCATATTGCTCTTTCAACGATTCATAAGGAGCAAAATTCAGCAGCCAGAAAAATACATTTGCTGCATCGCTTTCGGTGGTGATAAAGGTTGCTTTCAGCATCAGGTCTTGATCCATACCTAAAATTGCTTCGGCTTTAATAAGGGGGTAATGTTGCATTTGCCACACTGCTTCGCGAAAATCTCCCTCCACCTTATTTTTCTGGGAAGGATTTAAACGATTATAAAATCTGCGAGCTTTTGCTGTTCTGCCAATGATGTTACCGTGGCAATCGTTAATAACTTTGGCATTTTCAGGCAGATTATGCAGTTTAACGAAATCAGGATACATCGGCAAATCGGTAACGCTAACTCCGGGTTGATTTTTTGCCAGCTCGTATGCCTCCCTGATATCCACCTTCCGAACTAAATGATTATTCATCAAGGTTTCGGCAATTGCTCGGACAGGAGACATTTCTTTGATGTTGGAATAGTATTCCACACTGCTTTTGCTTGCCATTTTTTCCTCCATATATGGCTTAATTTATATTTCCAAAACAATAAGGCATCGCTATCGCGACACCCTATATAAATTATATGATATGCAGTTCCTTGCCAATTATTTCGAATTTATCCAGTGCCATATCCAACTGTTCTTTTGTATGCGTTGCCATAAAAGAAGTTCTAATTAAACAGGAACTGGGAGGAACAGCAGGTGGAACTACAGGATTGATAAAAACTCCTTCTTCTCCTAAGCGACGCCACATATTAAAAGTGGTCATCATATTACCAATATGCAAGGGAACTACAGGCGTGCAACTGGCTCCGGTATTATAACCCATTGCCTTAAATTCCGTTAACATATAATTGGTGTTATCCCAAAGCTTGGCAATGCGTTCCGGTTCTTCTTTTATAATTTTTAGAGCTTCCAAAACACTGGCAGTTGAAGCAGGAGGAAGTGATGCGGAAAAAATCAGAGCTCTGGATTTATGCTTTAAATAGTGAATAAGGGCTTCATCTGCAGCAATGAAGCCACCTACAGAAGCCAGGGACTTACTGAAAGTGCCCATAATAAATGCTGTTTTATCCGTTAAACCAAAATGAGCAGCTGTGCCAACTCCCTGATTTCCCAAAACACCTAACGAATGAGCTTCGTCCACCATCACTTCAGCATTGTATTTTTCCGCCAGTTCTACAATTACAGGAAGATTGGCAATATCCCCTTCCATAGAAAAAATGCCATCAACTACGATTAGGGCATTTTTTCCTTTAATTTCTTTTAGAACCCGTTCCAAAGATGCCATATCGTTATGCTTAAAACGCAGCATTTTTCCTTCTGCAAGTAAGGCACCGTCTATAATGGAGGCATGATCATATTTATCCGTAATTACAAAGTCGTTTTTACCAACCATAGTTGAAATACAACCAACATTTGCCTGATAACCTGTGGGATAACAAATCGCTTCTTCTTTGCCGACAAATTTTGCCAATTCGTTTTCCAGCTCTATATGAATATCCAAAGTCCCGTTCAAAAAACGACTTCCTGCACAGCCACTGCCATATTTTTGGATGGCTTTGATGGCTGCTTCTTTCACTCTCGGATGATTAGTTAGCCCTAAATAGCTGTTTGAACCCATCATCAACATTTTTTTCCCGTTGCAGATAACTTCTGTATCCTGCTCGGAAGTAATTTCACGAAAATAAGGATAATAGCCCATAGCCATTACTTTTCGGGCATCCGTAAACTTGTAGCATTTATCCAGTAAACTCACATTTTCCCCTTTAGATTATTTTAAAATCTTTCAGATTACTATACAAGACCTTAACCAAGCTGTATGTTATATATACAAGAGGGACTGATATCAGCATCCAGAGAATGCCTCCATACCAGCCACCGGCAATTAAAGTAAGAAGAACTAACAGCGGGTGCATATTAATTGTCCCTCCTACAACTACGGGATAAACAATATTATTATCAATCAGTTGCACAATATACATCGCTAAAATTACATAGATTGCCGAAAGAATTGTGCCCCCATTCAGCAAAACAGTTACTACAGCTAAAGCTCCCCCTAAAAAAGGTCCAAAATAGGGTATTATATTTGCCACTCCTGCCGTGGCGCCAATTAAAATGGAATAGGGCACTCCTACAATGGTAAGAGCCGTGGAAGCTAAAATACCTACCGCTATTATTTCAAAAAGGATAGCCCGTAAAAAATTACCAACTGTGCTGTCTATTTTCCGCAACATAATAATAATCAGCTCAAAATAGCGGTTATTGAACATACCGATAATGCCTTTTCGCAGCTTATATTTATCCTTCAATAAAAAGAAGCTGATCAAGGGAACGGTGGCAATAATGGAGATCGTGGAAAAAATCTTCTGGTAATTATCTATCAGCAACTTCGGTAGCTTAGCCAGAAAAACATTGGTCTGATCCAAAATATCTACCAGCTTGGCAGCAGTTCCCAAACCGGGAATTTTGGTATCCAACTCCAGAAGAAATTCGTATATGCGTCTGATGAAAGGTAAAGTAATGATATATTGACCAGTTAACCTTTCTCCGCTGCTTAAAATATTTATCAGATTATTTCCCTGCTGAATTAAAGCCGGAACTAACCGCGAAGTAAACCAGGCAATAATTCCGGCAATAACTAAATAGATTGTTAACACAGCAAGCCAGCGAGGAATCTTTTTGCGTTCCAGCCAGCCCACGAAAGGATCAAGAAGATAAGAAACAACAAGGGCATAAATAAGATAAGCTATGATGGAATGATAAAAGAACAACCCCAGCACAATCAATGCCAAGAGCAAAAAATAGAATATCCGCTTTGTCCAGTTCATTGCCCGGTAGCGCTTCCTATAGCTGAAATGTTTAGAATATAGTTACTTAATGTCTTACAAAAAGCTACTAACAGTTTTAATCCCAAATGCGGATTCTGCTTTATTAAATCCATCAGGTCATAACGCGATATTGCATAAGCCGCTACTTCCTTTTTGGCTATGGCTACACTACTGCGAGTATCTTCCGTAAACATATCAATTAGCCCTAAAACCTGTAATTTATGAACTAAATTATGCCCTTGAGGATGAGTAATTCCCGTCACTTCCACTTCCCCGGAAAGAATAAAATAAATCACTTCCAGCGGATTATCTTTATCATAAAGCAATTCCCCGGCTTGGAAACTGCGTTTATGTAAGAAATTATCAAGTAAATAGAGCTCAAAGGAACTAAGCTCGCTTAAAACATCAAACTGCTTTAAATCGGCATATTTATCCGGTTTTTTCCAGATTGTTTTCAGCCAGGCATAAATATCTTTTAACACTCTTCACCTCAACAATTTGTCATCACAAACAAAAGGCACGAAAGAACAACCGCCAGCTTCGGCAATATCCAATCCCGCTTCTGTTTTTGTAACAATATATAGAATTTGAAAACCGCCTCCGCCAATGGGAATAGCCATTTTGCCATTTAGTTTTAACTGCTCCACCAAGCGTTTAGGAACTTCCTGTGCCGCCGCTGAAACGATAATCTTATCAAATTCCTTGTGCGGGGGATATGCTTTTTGCCAACCGCTGTGTCCATCTCCAATCCGAAAATGAATATTGCGGTAACCGGCATTGCGTAATACCTTCTGGGCATTTAGAGAAAGAGTTTCCAAGCGTTCAACCGTGCAAACTTCTTGCACGATTTCAGCTAATAAGGCACTTTGATAACCGCTGCCGGTACCAATTTCCAGAACTATATCCGTTGGCTGTAAATCAAGCAATTGCAACATAATAGCAATCATCAATGGCTGGGAAATTGTTTGTCCTTCTTTAATCGGCAAAGGACGGTTTTGGTATGCGTAATCAAGGTATTCCTGCAAAACGAAATTTTCTCTCGGAACCTTGCCAATGGCATCCAAAACGGCAGGAGAAATTATACCTTCCCTTTTTAGCTCGTTTACCAGAAGTAACCTTTGATCTTCAAAACGCATTCTCAGCTCTCCAATTGCAACAGATTATTCTCTTCCAGCCAGTTTAGAATGTGCGGAAATTCTTCATCCCTTGTAAGCTTAAAACCTAAAGGAGTTAGCGAAATATAGCCGTTATTAACTGCTTCGGCATCAGTTCCGTTTTCTATATCCCAAACAGGAATATCTCCACCTACTTCATAAACGAAACCCTGCTCACTTTCTTCAATAATCTTAACAAAATTATAGTATTTACGGTGGCCGGTGCGAGTTAAACGAATACCCTTAATTTCTTCCACAGGAAGGTTCGGAATATTGATGTTTAGAACTTCAAAGGGCTTAGCCAGATTCGCAATGCCTAAATCTAACATTCTCCGCATCCAGTATGCTGCCACTGCATATCTTTGATTTTTATAGGAATTTATAGAAACAGCTATTGCTCTATTACCTAAAAGCGCTGCTTCCATGGCTGCTCCAACTGTTCCTGAATAGAGAACATCTTCCCCCATATTCTGTCCGGCATTTATTCCTGAAATTATTAAATCCACCGGCTCGGTAAGAATTTTTTGTAACGCAATAACAGAACAATCAACGGGCGTTCCGCTTACGGCATATTCATTTTCAGCAATTATATTCACTTTCAGCTGCTTACGGATGCTTAAAGAATGCGATGCTGCACTTCTTTCACTATCGGGAGCTACAATCGTAATTTTATGTCCGGCATTTTTCAGCTCTTCCGCTAAAGTTCTTATTCCGGGAGCTAAAATACCGTCATCGTTAACTAATAATATCTTCAATGCTTTTTCTCCTAAAAAATACGCTGCTGATTGAGAAAAATATAAGCCACTGCTACCAACACAATAATTACTATCAGGATAAACAACCAGTTGCTCTGAACAAACTTAACAACAGCAGGTCTATGCTTTCGTTTGTGAGGAAATTGAACTTTCCTGCGGGAAAATATCCGTGCCCAGAAAGGCCTTCTGAATTTAGCATTTATCCTTAGCGAATGCTGATCCGGTTTCAGCCACTTAACTTTCCCGTATTCATTCAAATAGGGCTTAAATCCTAAAGAAGTGTAATACTTTTTTTGAGCTTCGGTAAAGTCCCCAACTTTATCAATATCAAGCTCTTCTAATATTATAGCGTGTTTTCTTGCCATATATTATTCCTCTTTTTTCATTATGTATAAAAACAACAATTTCTGTCAAGCCAAAAAATCGGACTGCCTCTTTAAGTAAAAATGCTATCCTCCGTTTCTTGATAGCACAAATAAAGCAGCAGAAATAGTTATCAGACCAATTGGGTGAACAGGTAGCCAACTTTCACTTCAGCATAAACTGCAGGCAGATGAACTTTTTGGTTGACAGAAAAAGGGCTCCTTTTTCTTAGTTACAAAAATGAAGTTTAATGCTTTGCAAAGGATAGACCAATGGTTATATATACGATTGCCTTAATTATCCATGTGATAATCTGCGTTGCCCTGGTGCTGGTAATTTTAGCACAGACATCCAAGGGAGGTTTGGATTCCAATTTGGGTGGAGCTGCAATGAATGTTTTTGGAGGAAGCGGTGCCTCCAAATTCTTGAAGAAATGGACGCAAATTTTGTCCGTGGTTTTTGCTGCCTCCTGTCTTTTGCTTGCCTTTTTGGTGAAAGATGTATCCAACAGTCCCCTTACCCGTATTCAGGAACGCCAAAAAAAGATTAATCCTACCGAACAGAAAGCAGCACCTGCAAAACCTGCTGCTAAACCGGCAACTACAAAATAGAAAAGCACTTAGCTAATGAATTCCGGTTGGCAAGGAATAACGAGATAATATATATTCCAAATCGGAAGCAAAGATAAAAGCAGAAGTGGTGGAATTGGCAGACACGCAAGACTAAGGATCTTGTGCCTGTAATGGGTGTGCGGGTTCGAGTCCCGCCTTCTGCACCATTTTTCATTAAACGGGTTTGTATGTCTCTTCTTTTTTGAAGATGATATCCCTGGGCATTACAGTTGCAATATTGAAGTGATAGTTACATTATTAAATCCTGAGATTATAGAATAGCTAAGTGTAAAGTATATTTCGCAAGTGAACAATTAGTTTCTGATTCAGCATAAACGAAAGACATTCATTAGGGCAAAGTGGAAGCTGACAACCCTTTTTTCCCTTACTGCTTAAAAGAGTTACGGCAGTTCCGCTATCCTTTGGTTTTCTGGAAAGTTACCGAATGCCCTAAAACATCTATAACAAAGTTATTGGCAGAGGCAATATCCTTATTATAAAAAAGATAGCCATCTTTTATGCCTCCAGGTAATAGTTCCCCCCAAGGGAAAGCAGTATTAACCAGTTCATAATACATTTCCTGTTCTTTATCCCGATCTGCAATATTATAGCTAAAGACATTATCGGCAAATGGATTGCTAATATCCTTCAGCATCATTTTTCTTTCCAAATCCGCAAGAATATAATCTACAGGAATGGGATCATACTGTTTCTGACGGCAAAGTATGCTGAAAGAACCTTGCTGCAGTTTTATACGCTGTCCCGATTTGTTTTTAATGCTGATATACAAAGAGAAAAAGCGATTATTGATTTCCTGATAGCTGCCGGGATAGCTTTGGGGCTTAATTACAATCATTAAAGTATCTGTTCGGATAATAGCATAGCGGTTTTCACTTTCGGCTCCGGCAGCTGGCACAAATTGACTTACTGAACAAGCTACCGGCAGCAGCAAAATTACTGCCGGCAGCCAAATTTTCCAGAGTTTATTCGTTGTCCTCTTCATTATCAAGTTCTTCATTTTCCGGCTCTTCCATTTCTTCGTTGTCTTCATCTTCAGCAAGGAATTCTTCTTCAGTATCCGAGCCCTCAAGCTCTTCCAGATTCAGAGCAGGATTTGCCTTTAAATTTTCCACTTCTTTATCTATGGATTCTTCATCCGGTTCACTGTGCACAAGTGAAATATCGCGCACTACATCATTGGATGCAAGATTTATCAACCGCACCCCTAATGTATTTCTTCCCACTACTGAGATTTCGGAAATGCGTTGCCGAATAATCATCCCGCCTTGGGTAATAATTATCAAATCGTCATCATCGCGAACCAGCATTAAGGATGCCAGGTAGCCATTACGCTTATTGGTTTTAAGAGTAATTACACCCATAGAACCTCTTTTGGTAACGGAATAGCTGGAAATAGGACTTCTTTTACCGTAACCGTTTTCGCTGATAGCCAGGATAGTGGAAGAATTGGGATTACCGTTTTCCAATTGATCTTTAGCGGTAGCAATAGTCATTGAAATAACGAAATCTTCATTGCGTAAACGAATTCCTCTCACACCTTGCGAAAACCGGCTTACGGAGCGAATTGCA
Organism: Candidatus Cloacimonas sp.; assembly: GCA_035403355.1. Lineage (NCBI taxonomy): Bacteria > Pseudomonadati > Candidatus Cloacimonadota > Cloacimonadia (SeqCode) > Cloacimonadales (SeqCode) > Cloacimonadaceae (SeqCode) > Cloacimonas (SeqCode) > Cloacimonas sp. (SeqCode). Next base: position 16,452 of record DAONFA010000016.1, read on the forward strand.
CCTTCACTGAAACGATTGCACTTTCCTTGATGAGTAGCCAGTAAAATATCGTCTCCCGTTTCACAAATACGAGCATCTATCAATTCATCATTTTCTTTCAGTTTAATAGCTTTAATTCCATTGGAACGAGGATGGGAAAAAGCCACTAACGGACTTTTCTTCACTAAGCCGTTGCGGGTGCACATAATAATATTCTGTTCCGGATGGAAATCCTTCAAGGTGACGAATGCCTTAATTCTATCTCCTTCAGCAAGTTTCACCAGATTTACAATTGCCTTGCCGCGAGCTGTTCTGCTTGCCTCGGGAATTTCAAAAACCTTCAGCCAATAGCACATTCCCTGGTCGGTGAACAGCAGAATGTAAGAATGCGTGCTGGCAACAAAGATATATTGAATAAAATCCTCTTCTTTCAGGTTGGAAGCGTTTAAACCCTTGCCTCCTCTGCCTTGAACCTTATAAGTATCTACGGGCAGGCGTTTTACATAGCCATCGTGAGTAATGGTAACGACTACAGTTTCGTCCGCAATAAGATCTTCCAGATTGAAAGTTCCCGCCGGAGCAGGAATGATAGTTGTTAACCTTTTATCGGCAAATTTATCTCTCAATTCTGCTGTTTCCTGTTTAATCAGGTTCATTCTCAGTTCTTTATGTTCCACCAGTTCCGTGAGACGGGCAATAGTAATCAGCAATTCCTGATATTCTGTTTCAATTTTATCGCGTTCCAAACCGGTTAGCCGTTGTAAACGCATCTCCAGAATTGCCTTTGCCTGGATTTCGCTTAAGCCGAATTTTTCCTGTAAACCGTTGCTGGCATCACTTGGGGTTTGGGAAGCACGAATTAAAGCTATCACTTCATCCAGATGGTCCAGGGCAATTTTCAAGCCCTCTAAAATATGCAACCGTTCCTTAGCGTTACGCAATTCAAATTCAGTGCGTCGCAAAACAACATCGTGGCGAAAATCAATAAAGTTCTGTATCATTTCTTTCATATTCACCACTTTGGGAACGCCATCTATCAGACAGAGGTTAATTACGCCGAAAGTTGATTGCAGTTGGGTATATTTATACAGTAAATTACGCACCACTTGAGCGTCCTGATTGCGTTTCACTTGAATTACCAAACGCATGCCTTCGCGTCCTGATTCATCACGAATATCGCTAATTCCTTCAATTTTCTTATCCTTCACCAGCTCCACCATTCTTTCAATTAACAGCGTTGTGGATAGTTGATAAGGTATTGAACTGATTATTACTTGTTCTGCATCATTAGGCAGGTTTTCAATTTTGGTTTCTCCCCGCATAATAATTTTGCCTCTACCGGTTTCAAAATAATCTTTTATCCCTTCGGTTCCCAAAATAAAACCACCGGTAGGGAAATCGGGTCCTTTTATATATTGCAGTAAATCCAGTGGCTGCAAATCGGGATTATCTATTAAGGCGATAACCGCATCACAGACCTCACCGATATTGTGAGGAGGCATATTGGTAGCCATTCCCACAGCAATTCCGGAAGAACCATTTACCAGTAAATTAGGAAAACGAGCAGGAAAAACTACCGGTTCTTGGCGTGTTTCATCATAGTTACTTCTAAAATCAACTGTTTCCTGATCCAATTCTGCCAGCAATTCCATCGTTATTTTTTGCAAGCGGGCTTCTGTATATCGCATTGCGGCAGGCGGGTCTCCATCTATGGAACCGAAATTTCCCTGACCGTCAATAAGAGGATAGCGCATAATCCAGGGCTGAGCCAAACGCACCAAAGTGGGATATACAACCTGTTCTCCATGTGGATGATAGTTACCACTGGTGTCACCGGCAATTTTGGCACATTTACGAAAATGACCTCCCGGGGTTAAATTCAATTCGTGCATCGCATAAATTATTCTGCGTTGAGAGGGTTTCAAGCCATCCCGAATATCAGGTAAAGCGCGAGAAACGATCACACTCATAGAATAATCCAGGTATGCCTGTTTTAGCTGTTCTTCAATTTGCACGGGGATAATTTTTGATTGATCAGACATCTATTTTACTCCTTAAACATCCAGATTTTTTACATACCGGGCATTTTCCTGGATAAATTCCCGGCGGGGTTCAACTTCATCACCCATTAAAATAGTAAACATTCTATCCGCTTCTATAGCATCATCCATCTTAATTGCAATCAATTTTCGGTTTTCAGGGTCCAGAGTGGTTTCCCAAAGCTGTTCTGCATTCATTTCTCCCAGACCTTTATAGCGTTGCACGAACACCCCTTTTTCGCCAAATTCCCGAATTGCTTCATCGCGTTCGTCTTCATTATACACATAAACTTTCTGTTTGCCTTTTCTAACCAGAAAAAGAGGAGGCATAGCAATATACAGTTTACCTTCTTCAATCACGGAACGCATATAGCGATAGAAAAAGGTCATCAGCAAAGTGGCTATATGCGAGCCATCCACATCAGCATCAGCCATAATGATAACTTTATGATAGCGTATCTTTTTAATGTCAAAATCCTGTCCAATTCCAGCTCCTAAAGCTAAAATTATCGGCTGTATTTTTTCATTATTCAGCACCTTATCCACTCTTGCTTTTTCTGTATTCAGCATTTTTCCCCATAGCGGAAGAATGGCTTGAAAAGAACGGTCTCTACCCTGTTTAGCACTTCCACCTGCAGAATCTCCTTCCACTAAAAAGAGTTCTGTTTTTTCCGGATCACTTAAAGTGCAGTCCGCCAGTTTTCCAGGCAGGGAGCCACTTTCCAAAACTGTTTTGCGACGGGTAAGTTCTCTGGCTTTTCTGGCTGCTTCTCTTCCGCGAGCAGCTAAGATACTTTTCTGGGCAATATTTTTAGCTTCTGCGGGATGTTCTTCAAAATATTCCATCAGTTTCTCATAAACGGCACTATTTACAATCCCTTCCACTTCCGAATTTTGCAGTTTGGTTTTGGTTTGACCCTCAAACTGGGGATTAGTAATTTTTAGTGAAATTACGGCTGTAAGCCCTTCTCTGATATCTTCTCCGGAAGGAGTAACTTTCTCATTTTTAAGCAGATCGGCATTTTTGATATAAGTATTGACCGCACGCGTTAAGCCACTTTTAAATCCGCTTAAATGTGTTCCCCCTTCAGTAGTATTAATATTATTGGCAAAACTGAAGATATTTTCCTGATAGCCCTCATTGTATTGCACGGCTACTTCAAATTCCATCCCTTCCCTAATGCTGGAAATGTATATCGGATTGGGAAAGAGCGGTTTTTTGTTCTGATTTAGATATTCCACAAAGCTTTTAATGCCACCGTCATATTTAAAATCATGCATTCTGCCGCTGCGTTCATCTTTCAAAATAATCCGCAAGCCGCAATTCAAAAAGGCAAGCTCTCTTAAACGCGATGTTAAGTAATCAAAACTAAATTCCGTGGTCTCAAAAATGAGCGGGTCCGGGTGAAAAGTTACCACTGTGCCTGTTTTATCAGTATCGCCTAAAACCTTCAATTCGGTTACCGGGATGCCTCTTTCAAAACGCATATAGTATTCCTTGCCGTCTTTGAAAATATTCACTTCCAAAAAGTCCGAAAGGGCATTTACTACGGAAACGCCTACACCATGCAGACCTCCCGAAACCTTATAACTTTTGTCATCAAATTTGCCGCCTGCATGCAGAACTGTTAGAACCACCTGCACTGCTGGAACTCCCATATCTTTTTGAATATCCACAGGAATTCCGCGTCCATTATCCTCCACTTTCACATATCCTTCCTGGGTTATAGTGCAAGTGATTAAATCGCAAAAACCTGCCAATGCTTCATCAATGGAATTATCTACCACTTCATAAACAAGATGATGCAATCCGCGTTCTCCGGTGCCTCCAATATACATTGCAGGGCGTTTTCGGACTGCTTCCAAACCTTTCAGCACTTTAATATTGCTGGCTGTATAAGTTGAGCTTTGCATATTCTATTGTCTCCTATAATGTTATGAATAATGCTAAGGATTTTTCTCCGAGCTGCTGATGAGCTATCAAATTTGTATCCTTAATTTGTTGCCATACTAAATGATATAAGGTTATTGTCAAGCATTTTCTTTCTCTCTTTTGCTTTTATAACCTTCTATCTTTCAATGGGTTATAATGGCTTAAAAATTTTATTTTTGCGGCGGGACAAAATGCACCCATTTTCCCCCTTTTTTCCCCTTTTGTTTACTCCTTGCCCTACCCCATATACTGCCCGTATCATTCTCGTATCGTTCCCGTATCCGATACGGGAATCTTATCGGCTAATTATAGCTATTACAAAGCAAGGGAGTAAGTGAATAATGCAAAATGGAACCGCAATAAATAAAAAACAGCAGAAAATCAATTAAATTTTACTGATATGCTTGTTTGCCCGGTAAACAAATAATAGTGTAACCATCATTAGTGCTGATTTAGCATTCATTTCTTATGTTTTGGCTTTCCGGGTGTTCCGGGTGTAAAAGAATCCGTAGAAGAAAGAATTAGTTCCTTTTGTTTGCGGATTTCGGAGGGTTTGGGAATATGGATTGGTTCTCCCGTTTCATAATCCAACCCGGTGTAAAACATACAGGTGGAAATTGTCATTGGAGTAGGAGTAAATTCCTGCACTTGTTCCACCTTCAGTTTATTTCTTTGCAGCCAGTTACGCAGTTTATAAGCATCATCCATCGTAGTTCCGGGATGCCCAATTATAAGATAGGGAATAAGTTGTCTTTTTAGTCCTGCTTTATTAGTATAGAAATAGAACTTGCGGCTAAATGCTTCAAAGCTATTGATGTTGGGCTTATTCATCAGGCGTAGAACCTTAGGAACAGAATGTTCCGGCGCAAGTTTTAGCCGTCCACCCGTATATTTTGTAGCAATAGCTTCAATGTAGTTATCATCTGTAACTGCCATATCGTGACGGATTCCCGAGGCAATGAACAAATGTTTGATATTAGGTAAGCTGCTTATCTTATCCAAAAGTTTCAGCTGGACTGAATGGTTAATTTGCAAATTGGGACATAGCCCAGGAACCAGACAGGAACTTCTTTTACAATTTGCAGGAAAGCCAAGTTTACAAAAAGAAGCATACATATTAGCTGTAGGACCTCCCACATCGGAAATTGTGCCGTTATGTTTTTGTGCTTCTTGTAATAGCGATTCTTCTGATCGGGATTGAATATTGCGTCCCTGATGACAGGATATAGCACAAAAATTACATCCGCCATAACATCCCCGGTGAGAAGTGATGGATTCCTTTATTTGTTCATAAGCAGGAATTGGATGTCCGGCATATTCAGGATGAGGATAATAAGTAAAAGGCAAACCGTAAATAGCATCCATTTCTTCAGAGGAAAGAGGTTTTGCGGGAGGATTATGCTTTAACCAGCGTCCTGCTGTTTTTTGATAGATGGTTGTAGTTTTGTAGTTTTCCTCAAATTGCCTGGTCATCCTGTAAAAAGTATCCTTTGCGAAACAATTTTCTGCCTCGGGTAATACAATATCATCTTTTCCCGGAGGATTAGCAGCAAAAACAACGCTGGAAGGTAAATTCTGAATAGATTTTAGGGGAACTCCATTTTGCAATAGGGCAGCCAGTTCCGTTACCGGTCTTTCACCCATTCCATATAATAAAATATCGGCTTTGCTATCTGCTAAAATGCTGTTGCGAACTTTATCCTGCCAATAATCGTAATGGGCAATTCGGCGCAAGGATGATTCAATGCCTCCAATAACAATTGGCACTCCCTTAAAAAGACGCCTTAAAATATTGGTGTAAATAATGGTAGCCCGGTCTGGACGCTTGCCGGTTTTTCCATCGGGACTGTAGGCATCATCGGTTCTGATTTTTCTTTGTGCTGTCCAATGATTTACCATAGAATCCATATTGCCTGCGGTTATACCAAAAAAAAGACGCGGTTTTCCTAAAACTGTGAAAGCAGAATCCTCTTTCCAGTTTGGCTGAGCAATAATCCCCACTCTAAAACCCGCTGCCTCCAAAGTGCGTCCAATTATTGCTGCAGCAAAGGCAGGATGGTCTATGTAGGCATCTCCGCTAATCAGAATAATGTCTAAATCATCCCAACCTCTTGTTTTCAGGTCGGATTGGTTAACAGGTAAAAAAGGCATCAATTAAAAAGGGGTAACGGCTTGTTTCACTTGCCATTACCCCTGAAAAAAGGTAGGCATCTAATCAGGGATTGACCCTGATAATATTGATTGCCTGAATGCCTTTGTCCGTTTCCATCAGATCAAAAGTAACCAATTCGTCTTGCTCCAGAACTTTCAATTCTCTGGGAGAATTGGTAACTATAGATTTCCAATGAACAAAGTATTCCTTGTTGTCTTCAGTAATAATAAAGCCATAACCTTTATTCTTGTTAAACCATTTAACTTTTCCTTTCATACTCACCTCGTATATATTTATCTTGATACCATAAAAAAATATAGGGCTGATTATGTCAACAAAAATGTCCGTTGCTTATCAGAATAAGGAAAAAAATTAACGGAGGCATCGTTACTGGACATTGAAAGGACATTCCTTCAGCCGGCATAAAGTAAAAATATGCTTTGCCTGTATTTTTTTTGATTTTTGCAATACTTCAGCTGTCCCGAAACGAAAATTAGTTGTAGGACTATTAAATAACCTGCTTTATTTACCTTTCTCTCTTTGGAGCTATATTTGAGGATAGCTAAACTCAGCAAAAAAAGTTTTTTGGGGGGTTTTTAAAACAGCCCCTCATAAAGATGTAACCTCACTAATTTGCAGAGGATTGTCCTTTTTTTTGTTAAATCCAATCTGCCCACTGTCTGCAGAGCGTTTTGCATTTTTAGGTTGACGAGTTGAGATATTTGATTATAATAGGATACATAAGATAATCAATAAATTTTGAGGAGCTTATATGAGGCCTAAACTTCTATTAGTAGATGATGATAAATTACTGCGTGAAGTTACGGGTGATTTTTTATCGTCGCACGGTTATGAAGTTGATTTGGCTGAAAATGCAGATAGCGCTTTGGAAAAATTTGAACCCGGAAAATACCGTTTAGCTTTAATTGATTATCTAATGCCTGGAATGAATGGATTGGAACTAATGAAGATTATTATGAAACAAGACCCGAAAATATTTTGTCTGATTATGACCGGCTACCCGACAGCTGATTCTGCTTTTCAATCTATGGTGGATGGTGCGTCTGATTATATCATCAAACCGTTTCAGCTGAAAGAACTATTAAATACTATCGGTTCCTACATTTAATGCTGGAAATTGAACTATCCTCACCTAAGCTTATTCCCAATCGGAAGTTAAATGTTTGGAGCAATCCTGTTTTTATGCAAACGGTAGCGGATATATCTGCTTTTCGCCCCTGGCATTTAATCTGTTACAAAGGAACTACAATAGTTGCCGTTCTGCCTTTATATGAAAAGAAAATCCTGGGTTACCCCATCTTAAAACGCTCCTCTCTATCTTACTATCAGGGTTTAAATCTCTGGCTGGAAAACGATTCCTCCCCGGCAAGGAAATTACTGGATGCCTTACAAATTACAACAGCAATAGCCAAATATATCAACAGAAATTATAAACGCTATCGGATTAACCTTACTCCCGAAACCTATGATATTAGAGGTTTCTTATGGAATAAGATGAAAGTAATTCCATTTTATACCTTTATTCACAATTTGGGCGAAACGCTAAATCCCCTTCCGGATAAACGAAGAGACCTTGTTTTAGCTGAAAAACAAAACTATACCTTTATTGAAGAACTGAATATTGAGGAATTCATCAATTTATTGAAGCAGTTGAAAGCAAAAAAAAGCTGGAATCCCGATTGTGATTACCAAGGTTTGGCAGAATTTATCCGTATTTTATATCAGGAGAAGATATTACGCCAAATGAATTTGAAACTGGACAAGGAAATAGTGAGCAGTAACCTTATTTTACAAGATGGCAGCAGGGTTTACAATATCTATCAGGCAACTGCCTCCAATGCTTTAAAAAAAGGAGCCAGCAGCTGGCATACCGTTAAACTGATTGATTTATTACAGTCAGAGGGCTTTCAAGAACTGGATTTTTGCGGTAGCAGCATTCCTGAAATAGCCAGATTTAATAGCGCTATCGGTCTGCAGCTGAAATTATTCTTTCAAATTCGGTCTTAAGTTATGGTTTCAAAATGGATAATTTGCTTATCTGCCGGGGAAAAACTACGGCAGGAGAAAAGGATTAGTGCCAAATGGGAAAAATAGTTGTTCTGAAAGGGGGATTATCTCCCGAAAGAGAAGTATCTCTCGTTAGCGGTGCAGAAATTGCCTCTGCCTTAAAAAATATGGGTTATTCCGTTATAGAAATAGACCCTGCCGATTATTCCAAAGTTTCTGATTTATTATCTGCCATCCAATATGAACAACCGCTGCTTGTTTTTAATGGTTTACATGGTGGCAGCGGAGAAAATGGTGAACTTCAGGCAGCTCTTTCTTTGGCAGGAATTAAAGTTACCGGTTCCGGCTTCAAAGCCAGCTGCCTAAGTATGGATAAATATATTTCCAAACTGATAGCAAGTGCGGAAGGAATTCCCGTTCCCAAATATATTCTAATGCGGGAAGACCTTTTGGAGGACTATCAGGAAACTGAAGATTATTCCGGCTTTTCCAGTCAATTGGGACTACCCATAATAGTAAAACCAAACGATGCCGGTTCTTCTGTCGGAATTAGTAGAGTAGAATGTTTGGAGGATTTGAAACCAGCAGTCCAAAAAGCATTGCAATATTCACAAAGCGTGCTTTTGGAAGAATATATCCCGGGTAGGGAATTAACCGTCACAATTATTGATGCTGAAGCATATCCCGTGGTAGAAATTATACCGCTGGAGGGTTGGTATGACTATACCAATAAATATACGCACGGCAAAACAAAATACGAGGCACCAGCTCAAATTGATGATACCGTAGCCAAACTTTTACAGCTCTATGCTTTAAGGTTATGGAAAGCATTCGGTTTAAGCGGTTATGCCAGAATTGATTTTCGCTACGATGACCTTAAGCCCTATTTTCTGGAAGTAAATACTTTGCCTGGAATGACTTCCCTTTCTTTAACTCCGATGGCTGCTAAGGCAGCAGGAATGTCTTTTCAGGATTTACTGCAAAAAATAATTACTGTAACTGCTAAGGCAGGGAGGTAAAAAATGAAACGCCGGATACTAATTTTTTGTATCGTTTTAATGCTGCCAGTTTTAGCTGCAGCAAGAGCAGATTTTGAGGTTACTTTCTCACCCAAAACCATTAGGGTAAACAGTTTCAGTTCTGCCAGCTTTGATCCTTTTGTACCGGAACTGCAACCTGTTCTAACTACTCTAAATATTAGAAATACAGGCACTACTCCTGTAAAAATAGACCTGAAATTGGTTTTGGCGTGGAATAATATCTCACTGGTGGAGACAATCTTCAGCTCCAAAGAGAATTTGAACTCCTGGATTTTAACCAACAGAGATTTAATAACCAACAAAGCAAGCTCTTCTTTTGATTTTAAACCCGGCAGCGGTGGAATAACGGTTCAGCAGGCAATAGAAAAGAGTTCTACTTTAAAATCAGCTGTTTTAGCGGGCTATTTTCCCGATGGAGAACTCAAATTCAAGGTTTGGGTAAGAGAATATTCAGAAACTGACTTTGATGATAATAATGCGGTCTCCGATGATTTTACAATAATAATTCGCAATGCCGGAAATATCACTTTGCTTTCCCCCGGAGTTCCCATTGGCAAAACACCGGCATTAGTCAGCGGTTTTCCGCTAAGCTTTTTATGGAATTCCCAGCTGACTGATTTTAACAAGTATAAGCTCATTATTAAAGAGTTTCCTCCTGGAAATCCTCCTTCTGTAAACACTGTAGAAAGAACGGGAGCTGTTTTTTATGAAACCCCGGATGGCGAAAATGAAAACATCGGTTTTGCCGATTTCCTGCCTTTTACAGGAGGCAACTATTATGCCTGGAAAGTGACAACCGCTTTAACAACTGAATTTAACCCCCAAAAGCAAAACACCGGTAATAATATCCTTTCCAGTAACTGGTATGTTTTTCAGTTTGTAGATGAAAAAAGTGCTTCCACCAGTATTTCCGAATTTCAAACCCACCTCAATATGCTGCAAAATGATACATTGCTGAATCTTTACACTGAAGGTTATCTGCCAACAGGCATTGTGATTATTGACGATAGAGCATATAGCGGTCAGGATGCGATTAAGCTAATTGATGCTTTGTTAGGACAGGATATCTCAGTTGAGCTAAAGGACTGAGGAGGTAAAAATGAAAAAGCTATTTCTTTTCGCTATAATCCTCATTCTGGCTGTCAATTTGCTGGCACTGGATTCGGTAGCAATTATTTCCGCTTCCAAGGGAAAAGTGGATTTACACAGAGCTACTAAAGTAATTAAACATAAAACCGGCGATATGTTGCAAAACAACGATGAAATACGCACCGGAGGAGAATCCTTCGCTGCCTTTAAATATATAGATGGTTCTTCCACGGTAAAAATCTTTTCCCATTCCGTAGTGAAGGTTCTCGCTTCCACCAGCAATAATAAACTGGCTAAAATAGTTAAACTGAACAAAGGTAGTGTCTTTTCCCAAATAAAAAGTGATACAGGACCTTTTGCTGTGCAAACACCAACTACTGTTGCCTCCGTTAAAGGAACCGGTTTTCTGGCAGAATTTGATGAGCATAAACAAACCAAATTCATCGTTACCGAAGGAGAACTGGAATTAAAGATTTTGGATAAAACGGAAACTCAATCCGTTGCCGCAGGAAATACTGCTATCATTCAAGCAGATGGAACTTGTGAAATAAGACCTGTTTCAGCAGTAGAATTAGAGGAACTGAAACAGGTAGAACAGCAATCCCTGCAGGAAAAAGAAAACAAGAAAATGCGCATCCCGGTTGTTGATCCCAACGGACAAACCAGGTATATTGAAATAACCTGGTAGGAGGGTATTAGAATGAAAAAGCAAATTTTAATGCTGCTCTCCATTGTCTTTATTACCCAACTTTTTAGCGTTGCTCTCTTAAATATTTCTCCTCAGACCTATAATTTTAACAGGGCTTGCGATTTGAGGGTAGAGGTTCAACAGGGCTTAAGTGACATAGCCAAAATGAAGGTCTATTATCGTATCGGTAAAACTGAACGTTGGTATAGCGAAGAAATGAAACAGGATAACCCCGGGGCAATTTATTTTCCGGCTTCCATCCCCGTCCAATATTTAACTACTGAAACCATAGAATATTACTTTTGTGCTGAGCTGAACCAAGGAAACAAAGAATACTTTCCCCCTCAAAATGAAACAGCCCCAAACTACTTTCTGGAACCGGATATTGCCTCCGGAGAAGCAGAACCCGGCTTCGTTCTCTTAACCGATAATCCAATTATTTCAGCAGCAGAGGGCTATTTGCTGGTAGTTTCTTTCTTTGCCTTAAGTGAAGAAATTGATTCTGCCAGCATTGAGGTTTGGGTAGGAGGAAAGGATGTTACCGCTTCAGCTAATATTAGCTCTCCCCTGATTGTTTATAAAGACGAAAACCCTCAAAGCGGAAACAAAAAAGCAGTTATTCGGGCAAAAAAAGATGGAAAAACTATCCATTCTCCTGTCTGGTCAACCGAAGTTTTACCCTCAAGTAAAACACTAAAGCAATTTATTTATCAGGGAACTGTGAATTTTGCCTCCAATTATTATAATTATTCCGATGAGGATGCTCTTGGTTACACAAAAAGTGATGCCGCTACCTGGACTGATTTCTATGGAAGTTACGGAATATATTCTATGCAGGCAAACCTCTATTTATCCTCTCTGGAACACAGTAACAGTCAACCCGTTAACCGCTATACAATTGGATTTAATATTCCTTATCTGGATTTTTTTGCCGGGGACTATGCTCCCACTTTCAGTCAATTAACCTTAAACGGCAAAAATATGAAGGGAATTTATTCCCGCTTATACTACAAAGCCCTATCGCTATCTGTAACTCACGGACAAACAGTTCGCAAAACGAAAAACGAACTTGATCTTGATTCCGAAGTAGAAGGTATGCAAAAATCGGGAACTTTCAAACAGGAGGCATTCGGAACCCGTTTACAAATTGGCTATGAAGAGCCCTTTTTCATCGGTTTTAGTTTTACCCGGCATAACGATGTAATCAGTTCTCTGGATAGCACTTACTATCAATATACGAAAGCAGACAGCATTGGTAACAAGAGTATCATTTACACTACTAAAGCACAAGAGAATGCAGTTTTGGGAATGGATGCCCGAATTAATATACCTGCACAGAAAGCAGTTTTAGGAGCAGAAATTGCCACTTCTCTTTTGAACACCAATACTATTCCAGGAGCCATATCTCAGCAGGATTTGGAAGATTATACCGGCGAGGATATTCCTGTTGATCCTCAAGATTTCAGCGATTTGTTCGTTTTCAATAAAAATATGATTCCTTTTCTGCCCTGTCGGGAAAGTATTGCCTGGCTTATATATTACCGGAATTACTTTCGGAATAATATGTTCGGTATTCAATATTCCGAAACCGGCTCTGCTTTCAATGCTTTTGGCGCTTCCTATCAAATGCCTGATAGCAGAGTTATTTCTCTTACCGATAACTTCAATGTTTCCCGCTATTTTATCTTAAGCGGTGGTTTGAACTTAATTGAGGATAACCTTTCAGGACATAAAAGCGAAACTAACAATACCACTTCCTGGTATCTGCAATCTATCTTGCGTTTAACCAACCTGCCCTATTTCAAACTGGCTTATTACAATAATCTAAGTGAAAACAAGCAAAACAAAAACATCGCTTCCACTTTCCAGAAAGCAAAAAACAGCTCCCAAAACATAATTTTCGGGATCGGCTATAATATCACGCAAATTCCTTATGTGCCTACGCAATTGGATATCAGCTACAAAACGGGAACCGATAACAGCAAGAAAAGTAACGAAGAGCTAAGCGACAATAAAAATAGCGGTTTTAATTTAACGATGTTAAATCGTTTGCAAATGATACCTCTTACTTTGCAATTTACGATGTCCCTGAATAACAATAAAGACCCTTTAGCCATTACCAATAAAAAGGGCAAGAATAATAATTTCTTTATGGGAGCTTCTTACAGCTTATGGGAAGATAATATTAAACCCTATACCAATTTCCAGATTGTAACAGCTGATGGAGCTCAAGGTGATAGAACTTATCAATATTACACTTTGGGGGTTGAAGCATATCCCTGGAAAGCTTTATGCATCAATACCAATATTGCCTTGGCAAATTATAAGAATAAAGAGAACAGTGTTTATAACTACAATAATTTTGTTTGGAGAGTTCTGCTTTCGCAGCGGTTCTAAAATAATAATGAAAGAACAAATGCAGCTCCCTGTTTTGCAGCATATTATAATAAAACTGCAGGATAATTTTTCCTGTTTTCCGGTAAAATCAGGATGCTATTTTATTGCTGCCAAACGGGGTCTTGCCTGTTGAGGTTTATATGCCATTAAAAAAAGTCCTCTTCTATCTGTTAATTATATTGCTGATAGTAAAAATCATCTTTGCTATCCCCTTCTTTAAGAACATTGAATCTAAAGCCCAGGATTTGCTTTTCTGCCTGCGAGGCAAATTGCCTGTTTCCGATAAAATAGTTATTATTGGAATTGATGATGACAGCTTTAGTGCCTTAAATGAAACCTGGCCCTTTCCCCGTTCTTATCATTCCAAGTTAATTGAGAACTTGAACCAGGCGGGAGCAAGGCAAATAGTTTTTGATGTGGAATTTACCGAAAAAGGTTTTCCCGAAAGTGATTATCAGTTAGCAGAAACGGCAGCTAAATATCAAAATGTAATTTTTGCCGGTAAGATTTTACCTGCCAAACATCCCGGAGAACCAACTCAGATGATTCCTCCAATTAAAGCTATAACCGATTTCAATCTGCCTTGGGGAATTGTGAATATGGAAGCTGATGCTGATGGCTTTATTCGTAAATACACTCTATTTGAGCAATTTGATAAAACAAAACTCTACAGCATCGGCATTGCTTCGCTGGCAAACTATAGGGTCTATCAAGATACTTGGGCTGAGCATATTAAAGTGAACGGCAAAGCATTGCATTTAACTGATAAAAGCATTCCCCTTGCGGATAGAAACAAAGCAATCATCAATTTCAGAGGTCCTGCGGGAACTTATCCTGCTTTTTCTTATGCCAGCATTTTGGATGATTCCACTTTTACTATGCCTGGTTATCAGGGTGCGGAAATAGATGAATTCTACGAAATCAGAGATAGTGGCGTTTTAAAAGATAAAATAGTTCTGGTGGGAGCAACTATTGATGAATTACACGATAAATTTCCTACTCCTTACGGTGGCGAATGGACTTCTGGAGTGGAAATTCAAGCTAACTTTCTGGATATGGTTCTAACCGGAAATTACTTGAAAAAAATGAATCCCTGGCTGTTTTTGCTGATAGAAATTATTCTGCTGCTTGGGCTTTGGTTACTTTTTAAAGTGTTAAAGCCCCAGTTTTCTGCCTTGGCTCTAATCGGACTGCTGATTATTTTATTTATTATCAATCTCTTGCTATTTAACAAAGCCGGTATTATTTGTCCCATAGCGCAAACGGTTATTCTGTTAATTCTTATCTATGTTGCCAGCATTTTAAATCACTATTGGGTAACGATGAAAGAAAAACGCTTTATCCGAAATGCGTTTCAGCAATATCTTGCCCCGGAACTGGTCAGTCAGCTTCTTGCCAATCCTAAAAGTTTAAAATTCGGTGGTTCTTTACAGGAAATAACTGTTCTGTTTTCTGATATCCGCAGTTTTACTACCTATTCCGAAAAACATTCTCCGGAAGAAACAGTAAATATCCTCCATGAATACCTTACGGAAATGGTTAAAATAATAATCAATAATCACGGTATTCTGGATAAATTCGTAGGTGACGAAGTTATGGCTCTTTATGGAACCCCGGTTGCTCTACCCAATCATTCTTTTGATGCCTGTAAAACAGCTTTGCAAATGCGCACCCGCCTCTCTCAATTACAGGAAAAATGGCAAAGCGAAGGCATTGAACCATTTGATATAGGTATCGGAATTAATACCGGAATGGCTGTTGTAGGAAATTTGGGTAGCGAACAAATCTTTGATTACACGGCTATTGGCGATACAATTAATTTGGGAGCACGGCTGGAAGGACTGAATAAAGAATATAATACCTTCAATCATATAATCATCAGTGAGTTCACCTATGAAAAAGTTCAAGACCTGGTCAATGCCAACTACCTGGATGAAGTGAAGGTTAAAGGAAAAAACATTGCAGTTAAAATATACGAACTGGTTAGTTTGAAGTGAGTAAGTAAAATATAGAGATAGCTTTCGGGAAAAGTTAAACCCAAATAATGCAGCCGGGAAAAATGGAAGGGCAAATCCTTCTTCTCTACCGAAAATGGAGTATTCTATAAGAACTGGAGAAACTGAATTTGCAGAATCGGAATCCGGCTACTAAACCGCAGAATATACTTGTTATTTAAAGTTATAGTATTCCTCGGGTTTTTATGAATCATTAAGGTTCTAAATTAACCTGATAGTTTTTATGAAATTCCTTTCTGTAAATCATCCAGAAACAGTATCAAATTATGCATTTCAGTATAAGAATAATCTTCATTGTTTATTCTGGGTTTGGAGCATATTCTTTGGGAGTTTTGGATGGCTGTTTCCAGACCACCTTGCAATTTTATATAGAGACCGGCAATATATTTCTGACTTTTACAGTAATCAGGATATGCTTTGCATAGTTCATTTTTAACTTCATCAAAAGAAGTAAAGCATTTATCGGTATTTTTAAAGTGTAAAAGAAACCAAAACTCTATACAGGGCTTGGATTCAATTATTGTTAATCTTTCTTTTGCTTTAGCCATAGATTCCACTTTTTTCTTTCTCTCATTGTATTCAGTTGTTTGGTAATTGTTATAGATAACATCCAGGTCTAAAACATAAAAGATATATAAGTAATTTGGTTCCTTGCGTTTAGAGAGTTGTTGTTCTATTTGCTGGAATATTTCCTTAAAATTATTATTACTTAGCTTTGGTTCTATCCTAATGCCTAAGTTCTTATATCTATCTTTTTTAAGGCAAGTTAAATATTCTTTTTCTGTTTCGCCTTCACAATAAACTAATATTACAGGTCTGAAAGGTCTGGAGTGTTTACCTCTATTCTGTGTCATTTTCATCCTCCAAGAGAGTGCTTCCCAAATTTGGTAAACCGCCTATCAATCCTTTTCTGTAAATACTTTCTATGGAATGTTCTTTGCGCACAGGATAATCAGAAACGCTGGTTAGAGAAGTGCTTCCATCTTCTTTTCTATCAGTAATCCAGATAGCATCTCTGCGTAGGATATCTTTTTCTTTTAAGATAGCCGTATTTTGAGAGGTGAATATTAATTGTCCCCCACCTTTATTTCTTAAAAAAGTAGTGATGAAATGAATGATAAGATCAATATGCAAAGAACTCTCAATTTCATCTATAGGAACTATCCGGTTTTTATATATTAGCTCAAATAGAATTCCAATCAAGCCAAAAAAACTCTGAGTTCCGGCTGATTCCAGATTATAATTTAGAACAAAAGTTCCTGAAGGGGTTTTATGGGTAAATTCTTTTTTAAGACGATATAATTCACCTATCTGTTTATTTCCTTCTCTTTCTTTATGTTTTTCTTCTATTTCTGCTCTTAAACTTGGTGGTAAATCTCCTAACGATATTATCTTTTTTTCCATATTAAAATCTTCTATCCAGAAATCAGCCCTCTTCAAGAGTTCTAAATATAGAGGTTTATATTTTTTTTTCTGTTCCGAACTGTCTAAATAAGTAAGATAATTGAAGTTCAAAAGATCGGTTGTATAATCCAAAATAGGATTCATAGTTCCAGTAAACCAATTCCTTGCTTCCTGAAGAACCCCAGAATATTGCATTGTGGCTATTTTTGAAAGAATGGACTGGTTTTGGACAGTTAATTCCAAAGCATCTTGTTGTTTCTTATCAACAGAGGCATTCTTCCAGCTATATTGATACTTGAATTCATTCTTATCTATAAGGTTGCGCGAGAAGACAGTTGACCTTCTTCCTTGGGGAAAATAGCTTAGATTTTCCTGGATGATACATTTTTCGTTTAATTCCAGATAGTAGCTATAAACAATCCCCTTTTGCAGAAATTCAACCTCAAAAATTGAGGGCTTATCTTCATCCATTGCAAACGGAACTATAGGAATTGGAATTTCTTTATTAGTAGATGTATCACTTATAAATTGTTGTAAAAAATCCAAAGCCATAAGTAGATTAGTTTTTCCGGAAGCATTTGCTCCATAAATCATAGCCGCTCTTAAGATTCTTCGCTTTGGTTTTTCAACTGAAACTACATAATATTCCTCCAGGGTTTTATCACTGGTGGCACGAAAATCCAAAGTTACTTTATCCCTGATGGAAAGGAAGTTTTGGACACTGAAGGTGATAATCATTTTTTTGACTCCTTGTTGTGCACTTTTTCTGCATACTGATACCAATAAAATTGAGCATATTATAATGTCAAGCTATTTTTTGCAGTTTTTCTGTAAATTTATTGTTCTCTTTTTACTCCCGCTGAAGATCAGAATTTAAACTCCCCAATGCCTGTATAAGTGATAAATAATAATAACTCAATTGCCTACAGCCCCTTAGAGAATTCATTTTTCCAGGGGTTATTTGCCTATACTTGCTAACGCTATACTTTTCAATAAGTTCCCTTATAATTCCCATATCGCGATACGGGAACGATACCGGAATGATATGGGGGTTATATCGGAAGCGGTAAAGCTTAAAATGAATATTAAAGAAAGTTAGTTTGGAAACCGGAAAAGGAAGGAAATTTCACTGCAGGAAACAGCTTACAGGCATAATAGCGGAACCCTTTGCAGCATAAATTGTTCAGGGTATCCACCTACAAAAGAATTGACAGCTAAGGCATTTATAAAAAAATGGGTTAATACAGCTAATGCGAATAAAAATAAAAAAATAGACACTACTTCAGGAGGAGATATGAAAAGTAATGGATGCAGATATGGAACGCACAGGGTAATTGAGCCCTTAGGTGTTTTGCCCCAGCCGGCAAAAATTCTGAATAATGATATGAGCGAAATTTGGGACAACGAAATGCTGGTTGATGTTATTCGTTTGAATATAGATTCCGCTTCCTTTCATCAGATAAAAAACAAGCTTATTGCCCAAGGGCATAAAGATATGGAAAAAGCATTCGCCGAACATGCCATTGACCTTACCAACAGAACCGGCAAGCATAAAAATGAAGATACCGGTTCCGGAGGAATGTTCATCGGCAGAGTTGCCGCTATTGGTGATAAATTTGAAATGAAAGAAGAAGTGAAAGTAGGGGATAAAATTGCTTCTCTGGTTTCGCTATCGCTAACTCCTCTCAAAATAAATAAAGTGAAAAAAGTGCTGTTAGACAAGGATCAAATGGAAATTGAAGGGCAGGCAATTCTTTTCAGCAGCGGCGTTTATGCCAAGTTACCGGATGATCTGGATGAAAATTTGGCGCTTTCCGTTTTGGATGTTGCCGGGGCTCCTGCACAAGTGGAAAGATTAGTAAAACCGGATGATACCGTAGTTATTATTGGCGCTAACGGTAAAAGCGGAATTTTATGCAATGCTGTAGCCAAAGAAAGGGCTGGAGTTTGCGGAAAAGTGATTGGCGTTGTTCGCAATGAAAACTATATTTCCACTTGCAAAACAACGGGTTGTGATGAAGTAATCATTGCTGCAGCAACTGATGCCATCACAATAGAAAAAGAGGTCTCCCGGCTTACTAACGGCAAAATGGCGGATGTAGTTATCAATGTAGTAAATACCAGAGATACGGAACTGCCGAGTATTATGGCAGCCAAAGAAAGGGGTTTGGTCTATTTCTTTTCTATGGCAACTTCTTTTACAAAAGCAGCTTTGGGTGCAGAAGGCATTGGTGCCGATGTAGATATGATGATTGGTAATGGTTATGCTCATCATCATTCAGAAATTGCTTTGGATTTATTACGCCACAATCCTGTTTTAATGCAGATTTTTAAAGAACGCTATACGGATTAAACAAAGAGGTCAAAATGAGCAAGATTATTGACATTAAAAGCATTGCCACTCCTGAACAATGGAATGACTGGCATTGGCAAATTCAAAATCGGATAACTACTTATGAAGAGCTTACCAAATACATTGCCCTGCAGCCCGAAGAAGAAGCTGTCTTTAAGGATAAGGCATTTTCTTTTCGGATGGCGATTACTCCTCATTATCTTTCGTTAATTGATCACAATAATCCTTATGATCCAATTCGTTTACAGGCAATTCCGCGGATTGCAGAAAGCCATATTTCAGCATCCGATATGGCAGATCCTTTAAGTGAAGATGCCGATGCTCCTGTTCCTGGAATGACACATCGCTATCCTGATCGGGTTTTGCTGCTGCTAACTGATCAATGTGCAATGTATTGCAGGCATTGTACCCGCCGTAGAAAAGCTGGTGAATATGATGCCCCGATGCCTGATGAAAATGTAGAAAAAGCACTGGAATATATTAAAGAACATAAAGAAGTGCGCGATGTAATCTTAAGTGGAGGCGATCCTCTCACTTTAAGCGACGAGCGTTTGGATGATTTATTAAATAAATTGAGCCAGATTGACCATATAGAAATAGTGCGGTTAGGAACAAGAACTCCGGTTGTTTTACCTCAACGCTTTACTAATTCTCTTTTAACTATTTTGAAGAAATACAAATTTGTCTGGTTAAACACGCATTTTAATCATCCCAATGAACTTTGTGAGGACTCCTGCCAAGCCCTTAGCAAAATTGCTGAAACCGGTATTCCGATGGGCAATCAATCTGTTTTGCTGAAAGGTGTAAACGATAATGTGGATGTAATGAAAGCCCTGGTGCATAAACTGGTGAAAAATAGAGTTCGTCCTTACTATATCTATCAGTGCGATCTTTCTGAAGGCATCAGTCATTTCCGCACTCCGATAGCCAAAGGAATTGAAATAATAGAAAGTTTGCGAGGGCATACTTCCGGATTATGTGTTCCTACCTATGTTGTAGATGCTCCCGGGGGTGGAGGTAAAATTCCTGTTATGCCGAATTATGTAATTTCTCAGATGCCGGGAAGAGTTATCCTGCGTAATTATGAAGGTTTTATAACAGCATACACAGAACCGGAATTTGAAAAACAGGACGAAAATAATTACCGTTCTCTTTGTGCCGAAGAATATAAATCCACAGAAGGCATAATGGCTTTGCTGCGGGGTAAAAAAGTTGCTATAGGTCCCGCAGAAACAAAGCGTAATCACCGTAGAAAACAATAAAGAGGACTTTTTGGATTTCTCCTGGATTTCCGATAGGCGATATAAAAATATAGCTATTGCGGGGATCTGTAAAAACGCCGGTAAAACAACGGTCCTGAACTATATTTTGGCAAATTATCCTTATCGTTGGGGTATTCTGAGCACAGGACGCGATGGTGAAACGGAAGATGCTCTTTATAAAACACCTAAACCCGAAGTTATGATTCCTCAGGGCTGCCTTTTCTGCGCTGAAGCAAAAACATTGCTGCCACTCGGCTCGGAAATAAGCATCCTGGCTAAAACTCCTTTTAGTCGCTCCAACAGGGAACTTTGGATTGCCCAAAGCGAAATAGACCTGAAAACGGAAATTACCGGTCCCGCAACTGTTTATGAACAGCTCGCCTGTGCTGATTTAATGAAAAAACTGGGAGCGGAAAAAGTTCTGATTGATGGTTCCTTTGACCGGAAGTCAATTGCCTTAAGCAATGCCGTGGATGCTATAATATTAAGTGCTGGAGCCAGTTTTGGCAATGCTCAAACAATAGCTGAAGAACTGCAACGGCTGATAACTTTATCCCGCATTGAAACTTACAAAAGCCCTGTCTTGCAACAGCTTGCCACCCAAAATAATATCCTGATTAAAGATAAGGGAAGATGGCATTCCACCGGTCTGGCATCCTTGATTTCCAATTCTACAAAACTAATGGAAATATTAAGCCAAACCGCAAAAATAAGCCATCTCTATATTCCCGGTGCCTATACCAGCAGTGTAAACAATCGCATCGGAAAACAATTAAACGGTATTCAGCTTATTTTTCGGCACCCGGAATGTATTAAACTAAGCAGTGACGAACTGAAGCATTTTTTAGAAAATCAGAAGCCCCTTACCCTAATTCCTTTCAAGCTGAAAGCAATTACTTTAAATCCCCACGGAGTAGGAAGTAGTGATATAGATGCGGATGAAATGCATAGTTTTTTACGCCAAATTTTTCCCGATTATCCTTTGTTAGATGTTATGGAGATATAAATAAGTGGCTGATAGAGATAGTATTACTCGCGTAACCGTAAATTTGGGTTTGTTTTCCAATATCATTCTATCTATTGCTAAAACCTTCATTGGCATTATAGGACATAGCGCTGCCCTATTGGCAGATGGAGTCAATTCTACTTCCGATGTGGTCTATTACATAGCAGTTAAAATATTTATGAAACAAGCGGAAAAGCCGGCTGATGTAGAACATCCTTACGGTCACAGACAGCTGGAATCCATTTCTGCCCTCGTAGTTGGAGCTTTTATTCTTACTACCGGAATTGCCATTTTTTGGGAATCTATCAATAAGGTCTATGATTTAATTTCCAAAACCGAAATCGGACATCCTCTTTCCGTTTGGACTTTAGTAATCGCTATCTTTACCTTTTGCTTGAAAATCTTTCTATATACTTACACCAAAAGAAACATACCCAAAACTAATAATCCTACCCTTAAGGCATTGGCAGATGACCATTTGAATGATATTATGGCTGCGGTTGCTGTTTTTATTGGTGTCCTCTTTGGTCGGCTTGGTTATTATTGGATGGACCCTGCTGCCGGAGCTATAGTTGCTGTTTATATCGTGAAAACGGGCATAGAAATAATTATCGAATCCTCTCAGGAATTGATGGATTACCTTCCCGATGAAGGTTTCTGTAAAGAACTGAAAGATGAAGCTATGATTGTGGATGGAGTTCGCAGCATTGAAGAATTGGGTATTCATCGTTTTGGTCCTTACTTCACAGTGAATATGACAATTACTGTGGATGGAGATATCAGCGTGGATAAAGGAAATATGATTTCCGATACAGTAGAAAAACGCTTGCTAAATAAATTCAGTTCCGGCTTAAGACAGGTACATATTCATTACCATCCTTACCTGGAAAAACAACCCTCCCCGCAAACCGAAACGGATTCTGTTACAAAACCTGGAGTTATTGTATGAATTGGGGAAAAAGTATTCTTCTTTCCCTCATTTTTCTGCTTGTAGCCACTTTCTGTATCGTCAGCATTATGGGTATCAATCAAAAGCACGATCCAATAATAAAAACTAACGAACTAAAACCCTCTGACCCTTGGATAACGGAAACAATTCCTGACGGAGGCAGCATATTTTCTGTGCTGGCGGATTTAGATTTGCCCCTGAAAGAAGTTGGTTTACTGGCTTTTAAGTTTGGCGATTATATTGATGTTTCTACTATTCAACCGGGAGATACACTAAAAATAATGCTTTCTCCCGATAAATTACACATTGCCAAAATGATGTTTGTGCAGGAACCCACTACGCGTCATCATTTCACTGTTAGTGGTGATTCCCTCATCTACAATATTGAGACCTTACCGGTTACCAAAACAAAACGCATTCTGGAAGGTAGATTAACAGAAACCCTGGATGCTTCATTACTGGCAATGGGTTTTACTCCTCAAGATAAACAGGCAATAAATAACGGCTTGGAAGCAGAAATAAATTTTGCCCGGGATGCCCGTAACGGCGATACTTTTCGCATCTTTGTAGAGGAACGCATCTTTGAGGGAAAAACACTTCCCGGTAAAAAGATTTTCTATGTTCAATATAGCGGTGAACGAACCGGAAACCGTGAACTTTTCCGCTATGAGGATGCAGAAGAAAATTCCGTGTTGAACGGACTTTATACCAAAGAGGGAAAAAGTTGTCACAGTAACGGTGTGGGCTTTCCTTTATCCGTTATCCACCTTGTTTCTACTTTCGGTAAACGCATTGACCCTTTTTATGGAACCTGGGCTTATCATCAGGGAGTTGATTATCGGGCAGGTTATGGAACCCCTGTTTATGCCGTCGCTAATGGAACAGTAACGAATTCCGGTTACAATGGTGGCTTCGGTAATGAAATTCGCCTAAAACATCCCAGTGGACTTACAACTCAATATGCACATCTTTCCTCAGTAAGCGTCCGCAAAGGACAGAGCGTAAAAAAAGGACAAATTATTGGACGCGTTGGAGCTACCGGAAGAGCTACAGGTGCTCATCTGCATTTTGGGTTAATAAGAGGTAAAAATTATATCAATCCTACGAACCTGAAAATGGTAGGAACCGAAAAACTGAATGAGACCCAACTGGAAAGATTTAGAACGCAGCAACAGAACATTCTGCAAGAAATGAATACCTTGCAGCAACCTAAAGCTGTGGTTGCCGGTAGCATTTCCCGCAGCTGATATTTCCCGCAAACTATGTTTCCCGCAGATTACGCGAATTTTATTTCACGCAGATTTCGCATATTTTTATTTCACGCAGATTACGCTGATTTCGCAGATTATATTTTTATAAACTGAAACCACCAAATGCATTGAGAGTTTTCTATAATTACAATTGTGATATTCATTACTCATCTTAAATCCGACAAATCCCTTTTCTAATTCTCATCTGCGTAATCTGCGAAATCTGCGTAATCTGCGTAATCTGCGTGAAATAAAATCAGCGTAATCTGCGGGAAACAAAACCTGCGGGAAATATCAAATCAGGGTAACAAATACTACCAATGCCCCGAAAATAAGCAAACAGAAGATATCCCGATAGCTGAACTTCTGTTGATGCAGTATATTGCGTTTGCCTTCACTTCTAAAACCTCTTAATTCCAAAGCGATGGCAGAAGTTTCACTGCTTCTGATTAGTTCTGCCAATGCCGTTACAGATAGTTGTTTATAAACCTGTAAGCGTTTGGATAATGATAACTTGGCTGCATCAATTCCCCGTAATTTAAGTCCCGTTACAAATCCCTTCAGTTGGCTTAAAAACTTGGGAACTAAATGGATAGCATAAGATAGCATAAAAGAAAGCTCTTCAGGTAAACGCAAAGCTGAAAATGCTTTGGAAAATTCCGTGTAATTCATAACAGCTAATCCTTTAGCACAATAAATAACGGTTAGTAAACGCAAAGTTAGCTGCAAAGAAAGAAGAACTGCTTCCCGGGTAATTTTGATTATGCCATAAGACCAAAGCAGTGTTCCTTTATGCCTGAAAACAATTTGGAAGAACGCTAATATCAACAAAAACGGCAAAGTATGCCACAGCGTTTTGAATACTTTCAGCCAACCGTTTTCCATCCGCCAACCGGCATAAAGCATTGCCAGAATAGTAAGGCACAATAAAGAAACCGGCTTTTTGGCAATAAAAACAAAGGTGGAAAGCAACAAAACAATGCAGATATGAGTTAACGGGTGCAGAGAACTGTTTTTCATTACTTTTCTTCTTGCAAGGTTTGATTTTGAAATGAGAGCACTCTATTAAATATATCTCTATGCTCTTCCAAAGAATGAGAAACAATCAGCATTCCCGGATAGTTCTTGCTTTTATATTGCAGTAATTGCAGTAGTTGCTTGCCGGCATTTTCATCTAAAGAAGCAAAGGGCTCATCCAATATCCAGAATTTAGACAATAAATAAGGCAAAATTTGCTGTGATACCATTTTCTGCTGTCCTGCAGAAAGCTCTGTAAACAAAGGGTCTTCTTGCAGGGGTAAGTTTATAAGCTGTGGCAGGGCTATCTGCCAAAACAGCCAGTTTTGTTTAACGCTTATTCCTAAAAGGTTTTCTCTGGTTATCTGGCTTTGATAATAGAAGTGAGCAAAGTTCTTAGAATCCAAACCCTGGAGCGGCTTTCCCTGCAATGATATTTTCCCTTTTGCAGGTTTTTGGATACCTGTTAATAACTGAAGGAAAGTGCTTTTACCGGCTCCGTTTTTCCCTTGCAACAAAATATTATCCGTGCTCCAAATTGTCAGAAACAGGTCTTTAACAATAAATTCTGCTTTAGGATATGCAAAACTGAGCTCTTCAATATTGTAAAGAACTTCCGAAACAGGTTTGATGGCACAGTCCCGTTCATCCTGCCAAGGCAAATCTGCCTCGGTGAATATAGAATTATTTATAGCCAGGGGTTGTAAGTTTTCCGGTAAAGTGTATGAATCATCAGCTATTCCTTCAATTAACGGATTGTGATCTGCAATTATGATGATTTTACCTTGCTCTTTCTTGTTTTTAAGCCACTTTAAGACCAAATCGGTTGCCTGTTTATCCAATCCGTTTAAGGGCTCATCTAAAAGCAGTAAGGGAGGGTCAATTGTCTCCGCAACAGCACAAAGCAAAAGTTTTTTCTCCCCTCCGCTAAGCGTGGAAGGGTCTCTTTGTAACATATTTTCCAGTCCAAATTGCCCAGCTGCCAGGTTTATTTTACTCATCAATTTTCCCTGAGGCAAGGCAATATGTTCCAAAGCAAAAGCAAGTTCGGATAGGCAATCGGGAAAAAATAACTGTGCTTCAGTATCGCTTAACTGATGCCATAAATAGTGATATTTTTCTTTCAGGGGAATCGTTTGCAAATCCATATCCCCTAAAAGAATGTTGCCGGTAGTTTGGGCTTTCACATATTCCGGAATTATTCCACTGATGGCATTCAGCAATGAACTTTTTCCGCTGGCATTATGTCCCTTTAAATGAAATATACAGCCCTCAGGAATTTTTAGCTTGATACCCTCACATAATTTCCTTTCCTCAAAGGAAATACCGAAATCCTTCAAGATAAGCATCAGAAAAGCTCTATGAAAAGCGCTCCTTTAAAAACCTGCGGTTCAGCTAAGGCATCGGTAAAATTCATCACCTCTTCCCCATCCTCAAAAACAATCCTGAATTGCATTTCCTGAGTTGTTTCCCAATGCAATGTTTTCGCCAATGGAATAAACTGATTGATAGCATCATCGCTAATTAACGCATAGTTATCACATTGCAGATAAATAACATCCTTCATCCACATTCCACCCGGAATTTGGGGACTTTTTAAATTGTAATGCCCTTCAGCTGTTTTTTCCAGAATTGCCCCCTCCAAATGCAAAGGATAGGTTAAATGCTGTTTCAGTCCATCTCTGCTGTATAAAATAACCTGTTTTTCTTCCGCTTCTGATAAATCCATCAAAATATCACTGAGAAACCAACCTTGTGTTTTTACAAAGGGTTTGGGGTCTTGCTGCAAGGGATATTTTTTTAAGGCCTCCTGCATAAGATAAAAACGACGGGGACGAATTAACGGCTGAAAATTTTCCAGCACAACGCGCTCCAAACCTTTAATCCATTGCATTTCTCTTAAAGCAGGAAAAATTAGACGCAGCATATTTTCCTCAAAAGGAACTCCATCCTGACCTGTAACAATGTAGCTTTCCAAAGAATCAAATTCAGCTTTTTCCAAAGTTACCTGATAGCGGTCTGAGGACTCCAAACGGATAGTGGCAAAATCGCCTAATTTCTGCTGTTTCAACCAAATATCAAAGCGAAAACCCTGCCAGGTGTTAAGACGCACAGTTCCATCTTTTTCCCGGGTAGTTTTTATTTCCTGCATTTCCTTTTTATACAGTTCAGCATTGTCATAATAATGGCTAATGCCTTTAGTATCTATTATTTCCAAAGATGATAGGGTTAAAATAACTCCAAGTATGATTAAAAGACACAAATCCTTCTTCATTGAATAATCCTTGCTCCCTTTAGTGATTGATATATGCCGAAACCAAGATAGCCGCCTAAAATACCGGAACTAAATGCCGTACAAGTATTGAAAATAATTATCACGGTTGGCATCCGAAAAAAAATGGCAGAGGATATCAAAGAACCGGTTAAATTGGCACAACCGCAAAGAAGTAAATGAGTTATCAGTTTGTTCTTATAAGGCAGCAGCCAAAATAACAGGTCAGCAATTATCCCCGGTGCCGTATATGCCACCAAAGAAAAAGCACCCATCTTTCCTGCCATTCCAATCAGCAATACCAGAATTGACTGTAACAGACCAAAAAGCGTTCCTGTAAAGGGCTTATCTACTATTACAACTGCTAAAACCAACCACAGCATATAAAGTCCACCGGTAATTGAACCACCAGGTATGCCCAAAGGAGTGGAAATTAACTTAGTTACAGGATTGATAACCTGCTTAATTGCAATTCCCAAAGCAGCTATGGAAGTGATTATGATTAAGTCCTTTACGCTAAATTTACGAAAAATGCTCATTAGATTAGTTTCTTTAGCGTATTATTTTTCAAATCAAACTTGATAAGCTCAACACCTGCTTCCCGAAAGAGTTCTTCCCCTAATTCATCAGGATAGGGTTCAGCT
The DNA here is from genome assembly GCA_035403355.1 of Candidatus Cloacimonas sp. Lineage (NCBI taxonomy): Bacteria > Pseudomonadati > Candidatus Cloacimonadota > Cloacimonadia (SeqCode) > Cloacimonadales (SeqCode) > Cloacimonadaceae (SeqCode) > Cloacimonas (SeqCode) > Cloacimonas sp. (SeqCode). The sequence goes on from DAONFA010000016.1 coordinate 43,969, forward strand.
ATATAAACGGTTTTGATTTCAGCATTAATTATTAGCCGGGCACAAATACTGCAGGGTTGATTGGTACAGTAAAGAATGGCACCCCGAGTGGAAGAACCATTGATAGCTGCTTGAATAATAGCATTTTGTTCGGCATGAACTCCTCTGCAAAGTTCATGATTTTTACCGGAAGGAACATTTTGCTGCTCTCTTAAACAACCAATTTCTGAGCAATGAGGAACACCTTTAGGGCTGCCGTTATAACCGGTAGCTATAATTTGATTATCCCGAACCAAAACAGCACCTACTTTTCGGCGCAAACAAGTGCTGCGCCTGGAAACAAGATATGCCATCTCCATAAAATACTGTTGCCAGGAAGGTCTTTCCACTCTTTTTTCTTCCCTTCTGTTTTTTTGCTATCTTTTGCAAGACCTGCTTTCTGTCAAGATGGAAGGTCAACAAAAGGTTTTTTCTCTTCATAAAGGGAAAAGAGAAATGAAGTAACTTGGGTCTATTAACTCAGAGCAGGGAATATAAGGGAAAAAGAATAAAATAAAACATCTCCTGTTCTTTTATCTGTGTTATCCGAAAGAGATATTTATAATAAATCAGGGTTACTGTCTATTTTACCATCTCACTATTTTATTTTACCATCATCATTTTGCGGCACCGGCTTTTTCCTTCGGTTTCTAAACGCACAAAATATATTCCGCTGGCAAG
>DAONFA010000017.1 GCA_035403355.1 Candidatus Cloacimonas sp.
GTGCGCTCTTTTTTATCCCTAAAATCCCTTTTATCCTGTTCATCCCATACCTATTTTTTTGGTTGATGAGGACGCCAACCCTCCTTTTTTTGGTTGGCGAGGACGCCAACCCTCCTACTCTTTTTGGTTGGCGAGGACGCCAACCCTCCGGATTTTTTATCTGCGTAATCTGTGAAATCTGTGAGAGCCATTCTTTTTTTATCTGTGAAATCTGTGTAATCTGTGAGAGCTATTCTTTTTTATCTGCGTGCGTTTTATATTATATCCACCCACGCTATTCCCTTATCCATATCTATTTTGTAAATAATAACTTTGCCTCTTTCTGTTGCCGGGTAGCTTTCGCTTTTAGCAGTAATTACAAATCCCCAGGGAATAAGTTCCAACCGCAAATAGCCATTGAGTCCTTTTCTAAAATATGTTTCCAGAGGGATGTTGATCCAGCTTTGCTGTAAATATTTCAACACCCAATAGCGTTCACTTTTATGAGCTATTTCTTTAATATATTGCAGTTGTTTTTCCAGGCAGGGAATATCTTTTTCCAATTCTTCCTTACTGAAGGGAGGTTTTTTCCCCTGTAAAATTGCTGTAATTTGCATTTGATTAACTAAATCCACATAGCGTCTTATGGGAGAAGTTGAATGCAGATAGGCAGATACCCCAATGCCGGGATGAAATTCCGGTTCCGTGGATAAATATGCCTGAAGGGATAGCGTATTATCATTAGAATCTGTATGTTGGCTTATATTGCGGTAAATTACAGGTATATTATGTTTTAAGGAAAAATCTGCCAGGCAGGAATTATACAGAATCATTAGTTCTTCCACAATTTTTCTGGCTGGACTTTGAGTATCCACACATTTCGCTTCCAAGCCCTGTTCCGTAGCTGTAATGTAATAATAGTAGCGTCCGTTTTCGGTAAGGGAATTTGCTCCTCTTTTTTGTGCCAGCTCAATACTCATCCGATTTAGAGGTGAAAAAAGCTCTCGGGCTATTTGTTTATCCACTTCCTGATAACTGAAATTAGTTTCTATGGCTACATTCATTCTTGTAATTTCGTAATGCTGCAATGTATAATTATCATCTAACCAAATAGTTAACGCAAGCACAGGATGTTCGCTATTTTGAATTAAGCTAAATTCTTGTTCAGAATAAGGGAAAGGAAAAAGAGGAATCACTGCATTTGCAGTATATAGAGAAGAGACCCTTTTTTGAGCTTGGGCAAAAAGTCCTCCCTGTAAATTAAGCCGTTCTGCAACCGCACTAACATAGAGATGTAATTTCCAAAAAGAACCCTCGCGGGTAAGATAGATTGCATCATCAAAATCCTTGGTGGTCTCATCATCTATGCAAAAAGCTTTTGCCAAAGGTCTTGTTTTATCCCAAGGCAAAAGTTCTTCACTACATAGCAAAGCGGAAAAGCCAACAGGAATTCCCGCACCGGCAATAACAGGATCAATATCTTCAGGTGTTTCTCCACAGAATTTCCGAAACTGCAAAATTGCTTCCTCCTGATTGAATTGAGGAAATCGGGCAGAGATTAGTTCCAGTAACTTTTGGGGTTTCTTATCCGTTTGCAGTTTCGGTAACCAGCAATAAAGCTGATGTTGATTCTCCTTGCTTAAATCGGCTCCTTTCAGCCAGGCATCAATATCCTGTAAAAACTGCTGTTCTTCTTGCTGTTTTTCCAGCTTTTGTTTATAGAGAAGGGATTCCGTCAGTGTTTTTAACCGGTATTTATCTTTTTTGCAGCTTATTTTATCTGGAGCGTTATGCAAATATAGATAGAGAGCAAAAATCCGGATATCATCTTGCAGCTTTAGTTTCTCAGCAATTTCCTGAAGAGTAAATTCGCTTTCTGCCAAGAAACTAAAAGCGGATTCTTCAAATTGCTCTGCGTAATTATAGACCTCTTTGCGGAAAGCTTGTATTCCCTTAACCGGCTCACTTTCCGGATGTTTTTCTCTGCCTTGTAGAACAAAACGGGCAGCAGAAAAAACAATGAGAATTCCCTCCTCCGTTATAACCTGATAATAGCTATTTTTTAAAGCATTCAAGTAGCCAAACTTAAGAATTCCCTTCTCGTAATAGGCAACAAAAGTAGGTAATGGTATATCTGCCAATTTGTTATCTCACTATTTTTATTGGCGCCCCAGAGATGACTTGAACATCCGACCAACGGTTTAGGAAACCGCTGCTCTATCCACTGAGCTACTGGGGCGCATTTTTTTATTTACCAATCTTGACAGTGGGCTTTTTTGTCAAGTTTACATTGACAGCCAATCGCTATTTAAAAAAATGAGAGTTCTTAGCATTGTAGCTAATATACGGAAAAAAAGGAAAAAAGAGAAAATGAAAATAGCAATCGTTGGTGCAACAGGTGAAGTAGGCAGAATGATGATTACCTGCCTGGAGGAAAGCAATTTAACTATTTCCGAAGTGGATTTATATGCTTCCAAAAGGTCTGCAGGAACTGTTCTGTATTATACCGATCAACCTTTAAAAGTACAGGAACTGAAAGAGGATTCGTTATTGAAACATTATGACTATGTTCTATTTTCAGCTGGAGCTGGGGTTGCCAAAACTTATGCCCCCATTTCCGCTCAAGCATCTGAAATAGTAATAGATAACTCTTCCGGTTTTAGAAGAGAGCCCAATATTCCTCTTGTCGTTCCGGAAGTGAATGGAGAATTACTTTTAAGCTATAGTGGCATAGTTGCCAATCCTAATTGTTCAACCATCCAGATTATCTTACCCTTGGCTGTTTTAGATAAACTCTTTTGCCTGAAAAAACTGATTGTCTCTACCTATCAATCAGTTTCCGGAAGTGGACATCAGGGCATTGTAACTTTGTTAAATCAACGCAAAGGGAAAAAGGATAAGGGTATTTATCCTCATCTGATAGATTTGAATGTTATTCCTCAAATAGGGGGTATTTTAGATAGCGGATATTGTCAGGAAGAAGAGAAAATGCACTTTGAAAGTCGTAAGATACTGAATAAGTGGGATTTGCTTGTTAGCGCTACAACAGTTCGCGTTCCAGTTATTTATGGACATAGCGTTGCAGTATATGCAGAATTTGAAAAAGAGGTAGATATCCCCAAGGCAGAAAAGACATTACAAAATTCTCCCCGTATTGTCTATTATCCCAATACCTATATTACTCCTCTGGATTTGGGCTCTTCCAATGACTCGCATATATGCAGATTGCGTTCTGGAACCGATGAAAAATCCCTGAATTTCTGGAATGTAGGCCATAATGTTCGTTTAGGCGCTGCAGCGAATGCAGTTAATATCTTAATAACTCACGCAAAATATGCCGGTCGTTTATAAAGATGGATATTATTGAATTGCGGCATAAACTGCATCGCATTCCGGAACTGGCTTTTCAGGAATTTAAGACCAAAGCTTTGCTGGAAGAAAGCATCCGGGAAATTCTTGAAAAGCAATCAAAGCATATTTGGAAATTACATTATTTTCAAAATAGTCCCGGTTTACTTTTAGAATATACTATTACCAATGAGCCATACATTTTATTTAGAGCCGATATGGATGGTTTGCCTGTTTGGGAAAAAACGGGGGTTGATTATGCTTCGGAACATTCCGGTTTGATGCATGCCTGTGGACACGATGTCCATTTAAGCATTTTGCTCGGTTTAATTCAATCAGTTGCATCTTCCTTGCCGAAGCGTAATCTGCTATTTCTTTTTCAGCCGGCAGAAGAAGGTGAAGGTGGAGCTCAAAGTGTTCTTGCGGAAGGTATTTTGCAAAAGTTTGAAGTTGATTCCGCTATCGCTTTGCATATAGGCAGCGACCTTCCTGTGGGCACAGTTTCCACCAGGGAAGGTATCTTTTTTGCTGTTCCGCAGGAATTCAATGTTTGTTTTTACGGAAAAGCAGCTCATATTGCCTTCCCCGAAAAAGGAATTGATGCCCTCTCAGCCGGAATTATGTTTATGAATACTATTCAGCGAAAGCTGGCTGAATTCAAAAAACAGGAACGCATCATTTTTCATATCGGTAAAATGACCGCCGGCACCATTCGTAATATTATTGCCGATAAATGTGTTTTGGAAGGAACTCATCGTTCTCTTTCCCGAAAAACAAGTCAAAAAATAAATGGCATCATAGAAGAGACCACAAATCTGGTAGCGGCGAAAACGAAAACCAAAGGCGAAGCTATATTTCTTGCTTCCTACGATCCCGTGATCAATAATCCGGAATTAGTTAAGCGATTACAGTATATTTGCCTGCAGCTGAAAATAAACTTTCTCCCTGCAGAGATAGCTATGACGGGAGAGGACTTTGGTTATTTCACAACTTTATATCCCGGATTGCTTTTTTGGCTGGGTAGTGGATGTCCCTATCCTTTGCATTCGGATCAATTCCTGCCTAAGGATGAATGCCTGGAAACAGGGATAAAAATTTTGAGGGCTTTCCTGGAATAGGGTTTAAATTGGTAACAAGGATTTTAGGATTAAAGGAATACAAGGAATTTTATCAGGAGTCCATACTGCTGAATAACTTTGCAGATAGAATTTAAGTTATTCAGCAGAAAGAACTCCTGTATTTTGTGGAGGTTGATGAGGACATCAACCATCCCGTAATCACCTTATTTCATCAGCAGCATTTTATGGGTTGCCTGATAGTTTCTGCTCTGTAAGCGGTAGAAATATACTCCGGAGGCAACACTGCGTTCATTTTCATCTTTTCCGTTCCAAACCAAGGTATGCATTCCCGAAGGTAAATCCTTATTTACTAAACTTTTTACCACTTGCCCTTTAAGGTTATAAATAACTAAAGAGGTCTTACCGGGTTTGGCAAGCGTGAAAGAAATAGTAGTAGTAGGATTAAAAGGATTGGGATAATTTGCGTTGAGTTTGGTTACTAAAACGGGAATTTCATTACCCTGATTTCCTTCATAAGGTAAAGCTATATTTAATATCGGGCTTGGTGTTCCATCCGCATTCTGATATTTAACTACGATATAGAATTTATATTGCCCATACAAAGTGAGCACTTCGTGATAAAAGGTCTCTGGGGAATCCTGAACAAGGTAAAATTGATCAGTATTGAATTTGCGATATACTTTAAAACCCACTATAGGTAAAACAGTATCCTCCGGTGCATTCCAATAGATATACAAATCACCTGTTTCATTATCTCCCGTATAGTTAATGCTTTGTGGTTGAGGTAAATCTATCAGGGTAAATTCTGTATAATGCACAGGATTTTCCGGAGTGATAATAATGGAAGTTAAAGTTGATGATTGATGATATGGCATAGTAGCAGTTACCGTATGAATTCCATTGGGTAAAAAGAGAATAAAATTACCTTCGGAATCCGGATTACAGGTAAATCGTTGATTAGATTTAAGAGTTGCCATTGAGGGATCAAGACCCGAACTGGGAAAAACAACGCCATATAGATAACCTGTTTTCATAATTACATTGTTGAGGTTAAAATTGTCTATAAACCATCCTACCCCTCCTGTTGCCCCATCTGAGCCAAAACGAAAACGGAACATCACATTCTGCCCTGCATATTGAGTAAGGTCAAAGCTTGCAGACAGCCAACCGCTGGAATTTCCTGTCCAACCCTGTTCCCCATTCAATCCGTTTAAAGAATTTCCGTTATAACCATTTACCGGATATAGCAAATTCCAGGCATTTCCGTTATTGGTGGAAATTGCTACATTGCCTCCATCATAACCATATTCACAGGAATAATAATGCATAAACTGCAACTGACTGTTTTCCCCTAATAAAAACTTTGGAGAATAAAGATTGTAAGTAACAAGATCAGGATAAGTTCCGCCTAAATTCGTTGCCCAAACCTTAGTTCCGGAATAAGGAGTTACTTGAACGGGAGTTCCCCATGTCCAACCTGTTTCAGAACTGAATAAACCGTTATTCAGCTCAAAATCCTGAAACACACCTGCATTATTGTAATTAATATTAAAAGTAGTACTGGTGGAGCTTCCATTAGCTGCCATAGCAGTAAATATAAAGGGAATTTGCGTAATAGAGGGCTCCAGCGATGTAGTATTGATGGAGAAAGAGGTCTGATAGATTTCGTTTGGTCCGATTGCCTCCACTGCAATAATCGGATTCTCTATCAAAACCTGCTGCAGAGAAGAACTTAATGTTGCCTGAATATCCGTTGCCTTTACAGCAGCGGTATTTTCCAGATTAACTATCAGGTTAAATGGTTCTCCGGCAGTTATTATTCCATCATAAGTTCCCAGGTGGTCATCTATAAAATAGGAATTATAACTTAAACAGGAGGCGGAAACCTGTAAACTGAAATAGCGTGTCCATTGCATTTCTCCGGCTGTAATTAACAGGTCAAAATTTACTACTTGGGCATCGGGACAGTTTCCGGCAATGGTGAAAGTGAAGGGCTGTTTATTTACACCATCCATTCCTGGTTCAAGAGGATAATATTCAGCAACGGCATTGGTTATTGTTACATATTGATTAGTAGTGCTGATTTGTCCAATTACATTTTCTGCCGTAAGATTCCCGGCATTTTGGATTTTCGTTCCCACTTCCACAATTTCACTTGGTTCGCAGATTCCATTCATATTGGAATCAGTGATATAAGTTGCTTCCAAAATTAGATGAGCAGATGAATGATAGATGGGAACATTGGTAATAAATAATGCCTTACCGTTACTTAAGGGAGCTGCAGCAGTAGGATAGCTATTATTAAAAGTATATTCCAAACCCACTTGCCCTGTATGATCTTCAATTCCGATAGTGCAATAGTTACCGTGTCTGTTTCCGGATTGAGAATCAATATTATTGAATGTTTGATATTGGAATTTGATAGGTCCGTCTCCAAAACTTGTAGGATAAGCTGCCTGGTCGTATAAAATACACTGGAAAGTTTCTAAGGCAGTTCCCCCATTGCCATTTTTCAGTTTATACCATTCTATTATAAAGGAATGATGATTACGGTCAAACCAGGTATAAATTCCACTCCCTGTTGCAGTTGCCAAATCATCCCAGAAGGGAGCAATCATAGGATTGGGACCCATAGGACCGGGTATCCGGTAATTCCTAAATTCCGCATTGGCAGTAACCCCCATAGCAATAAAACCATTGGAACAGACAGTTATTTGATTGTAGAGGATGCCATAAAACTGAAAAGGAAAAGGTAAGGATACAACTTCCAAAGCATCAGAACCAACTTGATCGCCTTCATTATTACTATTGAAACCATCAGAAATAGCTAAGGTAGTTCCCAAACCACCTTCCAAAGGCGAAATCTCAATCCAGTCATAAACCGCGGCTTCGGCATAATTAGTATCTGACCAATCATAAATTACATAGCCATAAGTATCAGGACCAAGAGGATCGTGTTGAGATACCAACCCTACCGTAAATGAAAAATCCAAATATTGTTCAAAACCATTGGCATTGTATAGCTTAAGGCGCATAGGAATAATCATTCCGGGTAAAACTTCCGGTCGGGCAATAAGAGCAAAACGATTAGTTCCACAAGTAACCTGAACTCCCGTAGGTAAATTACCGAATTCGGCATCGGCATCACTAACTCCAACTAAGTCATTCTGGGTATATAAAATGCCCATAATATTCTCTGCTTCTACGGTTCCGGTATTTTTAACCGTAATACTGAATTCTGCTGTTTCTCCCGGATCAAGATGTTGATTATTACTATCTATTACCAGGTAGGAACCAAATTCTACAAAGGGCGCTTCCACAGAAATAAATTCGGAAATATGATACAATGTAGAATTGGCATCACTCAGGTTCAAATATAACCGCAACATTGTTTGATGAGGAGTATTAGGGGCTATCTGAATAACTATTGGTAAAGTGTTTACTCCTGACTGTCCACCTGATATTGCAGGATAGCTAATAAGGGAATCTGCTATTGTAATATATGGGCTGTTGGAACTGATTGTGCCGGTTATTCCACTGATAACACTCATTCCCGTATTGGTTAAACCAATATTCAATTCAATTGTTTCTCCGCTTCCGGCAATTGCATTTCCATTACCTTGCGAAGGAGCTATGCTATCATCATCAATTGCTATACTTCCAGGAACCAGAGTAGCAATACTTTGCACAGGAATTATCATTTGACTGGGCTTAAAATTATGTTTACTAACTGTTAAAGTTGCATTTCCGGCAAGCATATCGGAAGGAAGAACTAAAATAGCTGTTCCATCAGCTCCCGTATAATTGCGGGCTAAAATAATACCTCCCATATTTAAAACTACTGCTGCACCTTCTACAGGATTTCCCGTATTATCATGAACTGCTACATCGTATAAACTTAAACCTAAAGGAATGGAAGTTTCTGCAACTACATTAAATTGAGACGGGATTCCAGTAAAGACCTCCATCGTGGGATCACCCATCAAATTACACCAGGCAGCAAAATCAATTGCATCACTCGGTGAGGAAACACCAAAAAGCTGATTTAAATATAAACGCCCGTTTAATAATGCTTCACCCATAGATCGCATTTCATAAGCAAAAATTCCGGCAAAGATTCCTCCGTGGATAGCATTATTGAAGGTAGTATGCGTGCTGGAGGTACACATTCCTATTCCGGTTACTGCACCCTTGGGAGCTGCAATAGTTCCATAGCGGACCATTCCTTCCACTTCTCCGGTGGAATTGTAATTATTGGTACCACAGGTAATATTTACGGCATGAAATAGTTTATAACCATTGTATAGAGAGGATTCGTCAGGTGGGACCCAATCAATATAACCTCTGAAACTATAAAAGCCCACTCCCTGATTTAGGGTCTGATTAATAATTGAGTAGTTAGGAGAAGAACCATAATCCTCTGTAAAAGTATAATCAGGATTGGTAAGTAAACTCATTTCCTTGATATACTTTTGAATATACATCGTAGAAATCCCGGATGGAGAATTATCTCCCGAAAGCATCATTCTATTTAACCAACTGGCATTAGCTATATTAATATCGCGTTCATAAAGATAAATTTTATTTAGAACTACCAGAAACTGCGATAAGTTCTCAACTGAAATACGCCCGATAAAACAATCGCCCAATTGATCGGTCCCTGCCAAAAAAGTATAATTATAGTCCGTTGCTCCACTGGATTGAGTATAATAAGGAATTGTATAACTGCCTACTGTATCACCTATAAAAACAACAAAATCAGGACGGGTTTCAACATTATTATATTTATTTTGGATATAATTTTTTATGCTGGTAGTGGAATTTCCTGCTTCGCTGGTAGCAGTGCTGGCAACCATTACATCCGCACCTTTCTGTTTTTTCCAGAGCACATACTCATTCAGGGCATTGGCAAAATTCGTATCGGTGTTGTTACCATAAATAATTAAATAGCGGGGTGGAGTATTAGCTACCATTGTATTACGGTAATCATTGAAGTTCAATATTATGGATTCATAAATCTTGGCAAAACTGGCGGAAATATTTGTCGGTTCACTTACCAGTTCATTTATTCCCTGTTCATCTGTAAAATTCAACCGGAAGGAGATATCTTGATAAACTGTTAAATCTCCACTTTGAGCATTGTAAGCGAAAGGATTTATTTGGATAGTAATAATCCGAAAGTCCCTTAAAATACTTGGTTCACTAATTTCCATCAGGGTTTCGGGATAGGTGCCTCCGCTATTATAATAACTATTGTTTATTACAAAGCTCTTGGGGCTTTCCAAATTATTTCCCTGTTGCACGGGATAGGGAAGAAAATCGGGAATAACGGTTTGTCGGGTAGTAAGCACTTCAAAATTTACGGTTCCTTTACAGGGAATGGCTATGGAAGTGCAAATTACAGGTAATTCCGGCATTCCGGAATCTAACAGGGTTCCGGAAAGAGGGAGCTCTATTTTCCGGTAAACCGTTTCACCTTGTGTTTCTTCCTGCAAGGTATATTCCGGTAAAGTAAAATTTACTTGCAGATAAGAGCTGTTTTTAACTCCCAAAGTGAAAGCGGAATTTAAATTAGCCGGCAGGTCATTTTCTCTATCGGCATAAGCGATGCTTAATGCCAGCAATGCCATTATCAGGATAATATTTCTCTTCATTGGACTTCCTTTATATACGGATAGGATAGTTCCTAAATGAAGCAAAAATTATTCCAATGAATATCAAAGATTATAGTATAGCATAAACTCCTGAGGATGGGGACGCGCTGAAATTGCCTCAAATTCCTTCATTTTTATTTCAATATGGCTTTCAATCAAGTCCTCGTTAAAAACATTTCCTTCCAGTAAAAATTGGTGGTCATCTTTCAGTGCCTGCAGTGCTTCTGCAAGATTGGCAGGAATAGAAAGCAATTGTGCTTTTTTATCTTCACTCCAGGCAAAAACATTATCATCATAAGGACCCAGATTATATTTGGCAGGATCAACCCGATTTTTAATACCATCCAAGCCAGCTAATAAAATTGCACTCATCGCCAGGTAAGGATTGCAGGTTCCGTCACCGGTTCTAAATTCAAAGCGTTTTGTTTCAGGTGTATTAGCATATTTGGGAATCCTGATAGCGGCACTACGATTGGCAAGACCATAGAATAATTTTACCGGTGCTTCAAAACCAGGCAGCAGTCGTTTGAAACTATTGGTTGAAGGATTGGTGAGAGCAACTAAGGCACGACCGTGAATTAAAATTCCCCCAATAAACCAAACTGCTTCTTCGGAGAGGTCTGCATAGCCACCTTTTTTATAGAACAGGTTTTTCCCGTCTTTATGCAGCATAATATGAAAGTGCATTCCGTTTCCGGCATTGCCAAAAACCGGTTTAGGCATAAAAGTTGCCGTAAGCCCATATTGCAAAGCGGTTCTGCGAATAATATCCTTCATAATCATTACATCATCACAAATTCGGGGAAAGGCAAGCAGTTCCGTTTCTATTTCTTCCTGCGCAGAAAGACCAACTTCATGATGATGATAACGAACTTTAATATCCTGCTCTTCAATAAGTTCCACAATTTTTTGCCGAATTTCATAGAACTGATCAAAAGGGGTATCTATATGATAACCCTTCATCCCTTGCATAGAAAGCGCATCCAGGTCTTCATTTTCCTCCGGAAGAGCTTCTTTGCATTCACTGGAGGTTATATTATAACCTGCGGAATAAGAATCAGAGTAATATTGAACGGAATCAAAAAGATGAAATTCCAGTTCCGGTATCCAAGTGGACATATCGGCTATGCCTGTGGAAAGCAAATATTGATGAGCCCTGAGAGCAACACTGCGAGGGTCTTTTTTTACTCCGATCCGGGTGTCCGCATCACAAATTGAACATAGCATTCTCAGTGTTGGGGTCTCATAAAACGAATCAAGATGAGCTGTTTCGGCATCAGGCATTAAAACCATATCGCCACTTTCCACACTTCTCATTCCAGGAATGGAAGAACCGTCAAAGGGTATTCCAATTTCCATCACTTCCGCTATATTCCGCGCTGGAAAAGTAATATGATACCATTTGCCATCCAAACCGCAATATTTAAGGTCTATGGCTTTCACTTTATTTGCCTGGATCATCTGTTGTAATTCCTTCAGTTCCATTTTAGTTCTCCTTATTCTTTTATTTAATTCTTTTTTAGCTGGAAAACGACATCTTGTCGTTTTTCCTATAAACCGGGCTATCCAGTTTTCTATTAAGTAACTTCAGACATCTGTTGCTGGAATTTACGAGGACTTCAACATTTCGGTTTCCGGCGTTATTTTTAGTCCCCAAAATCCTTTTCCTCCGGTTCATCACAATGAGGCAATATTTTGTAGCTGCACTCCCATTATTTGCATTACGAAATTTACCGGTGGAATAATGATTTTCCCAATAATATTCCAACCCAGCAAAGTAGTAATTATAATAAATGCAAATAAATACATCATTCCTTTGCGTTCCTGCATCGTCCATTTATAATATGCCTGATCAGTTAAAAACATTCCAATTACTTTTGAGCCGTCCAAAGGGGGCACCGGAATCAGATTAAAAAAAGCAAGCAGGAGATTAAGGTAGATTACAAAGAAACAAATATATTGGATTAAAACCGAAAAACCGCATAGATGAAAGATCAGGGCAAAAAAGATTGCCAGCAGAAAATTGGCAAGAGGTCCTGCCAATCCTGTTAATCCGGAATCTCTTTTATAATTTTTGAAATTATGAGGATTGAAAGGAACCGGCTTAGCATAACCATATATGAAACCAGCTGTTAAATATAAAAATAACGGCAAGATCACAGTTCCAAACCAATCAATGTGTTTCAAGGGATTCAATGTTAAACGCCCTGCTCTTTTAGCAGAATCATCACCCAGCCAGTATGCCATTAGAGAGTGGCAGAATTCATGGATAATAATGCTGTAAAAAACCAGAACAATTACTACCGCATTTAGCAGAAGCTGAGGTATATTAGGACTTTTCATATCTTCTTTATCTTTATGTAATTCCGTTTTCCGGCGCGAATGATATCTCCGTTTTTAAGATTAACTACAGTATCAAAGGCAGTAACCTTTTCTCCGTTTAAGGATACAGCTCCGCTTTGAATAAGTCGTTTGGCTTCACCGTTAGTTGCACATATTCCACTATCCACCAAAAGCTTGGACAATTTGCAGCTACTTTCGTGAACAGCAAAATCGGGTATATCAGAGGGAATTTCCTTGAAGGAAAATTGTTTTTCAAAAGCAAGTTCTGCCTCACTTGCCTCTTCTGCACTATGATATAATGTAACGATTTCCCTGGCTAAGCGTTTTTTAATCAGCATTGGGTTAGTTCCGGATTCCAGTTCTTTTTTAATTTTTTCAATTTCTTCTTCGGGCAGGGTTGTAGCATAATAGAAATAGTTCAAAATTATATTATCCGGAATGGACATCACCTTGCCGTATTTTTCTTTGGGAGAATCAAATACGGCAATATAGTTATTAAGTGATTTGCCCATTTTATTCACGCCATCCGTTCCAATTAGAATAGGAGATAGGATAGCAACCTGTTCTTCCAAGCCAAAATGGTGTTGCATATCTCTTCCACAGAGAATATTGAATTTTTGTTCCGTAGCCCCGAGTTCAACATCGCTATTAATGGCAACGGAATCATAACCCTGCAAAACAGGATACAGAAGTTCATGCATTCCCAAAGCTAAACCCTGTTCATAACGCTGACGAAAAGTTTGATGTGCCATAAATTGAGCTAAGGTAAACTTTCCCATCAATTTAATTACTTCGCTCATCCCCATATTTTTAAACCATTCACTTTGATAACGAACTTCCGTTTGCTCCGGTTTAAGCACTGTAAATAATTGCTCCATAAATCGTTCGCTGTTTTTTTTCACTTGTTCAGCTGTTAAGGGAGGACGGCTTTCATCCCTGCCTGTAGGATCACCAATTTGAGCAGTAAAATCTCCGATAATAATTACTCCGATATGACCTAAATCCTGAAATTGACGCATCTTCCGAATAGGGACTAAATGTCCCAAATGCACATCACAACCTGTAGGATCAATACCGTATTTTATTCTAAGCGGATTGCCCGTCTTTTCTGCTTTGGCAAATTTAGCTTTCAGTTCTTCCAGAGTTATTATTTCATCCACACCTCTGCTGATTAATTTCAATTCTTGTTCGTAAGCCATTTAATCATCCTGTTTTCAATATATTACTTATTTGGGGACAGGAACGGAGAAGCCAATATTTGTCAAGGTGGAAAACAGTATTAGAAAAAGGTATTAGACGCAGCGTAAATCCCTCGTTAAAAAAGGTTGAGACCACCGGAAGGTTGACCTCCCGGTCAACCAAAAACTCGGAAGGTTGACATCCCGGTCAACCACAAAATCGGAAGGTTGACCTCCCGGTCAACCAAAAAAACCGGATGGTTGATGTCCTCATCAACCACAAACCGGAAGGTTGACCTCCCGGTCAACCCAAAAACCGGAAGCACCTAAAATAAACAAAAAATCCCTAAAATCCCTTGAATCCTGTTCATCCCCTGCCTATTCATCCAAAATCCTGTTCATCCCTCACCTATTAAATCTGTGTAATCCGTGAAATCTGTGAGAGCTAAAACTTTCAATCCCCCAAAGAGATTCCCAACCCCCTTGCAGTAGCAACAAGATCGGAATTTACATCAATGTAATTATATTTTTCAATGGCTTCGGTTAAAGGGACAGCAACAATATCGGGATGACGATAAGCGACCATAGAACCCCATTTTTCTTCTAAAACCAATTCCACTGCTTTCACCCCAAACTGGGAAGCCAGTATTCTATCAAAGGCATTGGGAGTTCCACCTCGTTGTAAATGCCCTAAAATAGTTACCCGAATATCAATTGTGCAGCCGGCATTTTTAAGTTCTTGAGCCAAACGCAAACCGGCTCCTCCCAATTTTATTTTCATTGCGCCCGGTTCGTCACTCTCAATATAAATCATTTCTCCATCAACAGGTCTGGCTCCTTCGGCAATTACAATATTAGCAAAATCGTGTCCTCTATCAACCCGTTCATTGATGGCTTGCATAATGTTATTGATATTATAAGGAATTTCCGGAATGAGGCAAACCTCTGCCCCACCTGCAATTGCAGAATGGAGAGCAATCCATCCGGCAAAACGGCCCATAACTTCCAAAATTAAAATACGATGATGGCTGGCTGCAGTAGTAACAAGTTTATCCACAGCATCGGTAGCAATATCCACTGCGGTTTGAAAACCAAAGGTAAAATCCGTAGCGGAAAGATCGTTATCAATAGTTTTGGGAACTCCGATAACCGGACAACCCAATTCAAAAAGCTGTTGAGAAATGCGTTGTGATCCATCTCCTCCGATATTGATTAGTGCTTCAATATTTTGGTAACGAAGGCGTTCTAAAAAATCTTGGGAGCGATCTACGGTAGTCCAGGTTCCGTCAGAATTTTTTATAGGCCAGTTAAAAGGACCGCCTATATTGGTAGTTCCGATTATTGTTCCCCCCTGAACATGAATTCCGACAACTCTTTCAGGAGTTAGTTCCACAATATGCATCGGGTCTCGTAAAACGCCATTGAAGGCATCAATGCTTCCTAAGACCTCCCAATTATGTTCCAGAGACGCTCTTTTTACGATAGCTCTAATAACAGCATTGAGTCCAGGACAATCACCTCCGCCGGTTGCAACAAGTAGTCGTTTTTTCATAATTCCGCCTTTTTTTCAGGAAACACCCAAACCAGGTTTGAGGTATTTTCGGTTGATTATATATCCCTTTTAATCAATACTCTGTAGCCGGAAAGTTCTTTAAAGCCGAATTTTTCGTAAAGATGCCAGGCAGCGGGATTATTTACATTTACTTCCAGTTTTAGTTGATAGCCAATTTCGTTTGCCAGGGCAATACATTCTTCCATAAGCTTAGTTCCAATACCTTGATTTTGTTTTTCGGGTAGAACAGCCATGTGATGAATGTAAAGACGGCGGGAATCATTAGTTATCCATACAGTTCCAACAACATTTTCATCCTCTTCCGCTAAAATTAATACTCCTGTTTCGCTCAGATTATCTTGCACGGTTTTTAAGGAATCTTTACGCTCCGGATTGCTGATTCCTGTTCTCTCCCAAAGCCGGGAGACCTGCAGAAAAAGTTCGTCATTTAGCTGTTTAGTTCTTTTAACGGTAATCATCTCAGCCCAGTTCCTGCATTTTAAAAATATCGGGATGACGCGTGAAACGAAAAACGGTATCCCAAACTACTACAAATAACACCTTGGGATCGTTATCTACCATCATCAGATAATGCCCTTGGGTATAGTCAATAAATTTCAATTCCTGCAGCCGATTATTAGTTAAATATAGCTTAACCGTGCAATAGGGCTGCTTAAATTTCTCAGCATATTCAGCTTGGGCATTATCTACAAAGATATAGGTTTGCAGATTCTCCAGAACATTAAGAATTTTAATCATTGCTCTGTTTGCCGGATAAATATTAAATTCCTGATGGGCATCGTGATAGGTCCATTGGTAACCCTCTCGGGTAAGAGTATATTTATTTTTCGGATGAGTAACTTCAATTTTAAGCAGCTCATTCTCTTTATGGCTAACAATATGAGGAGAACGCCAATTAGCTAATTCCGCGTTGTAATTATTAGTAACTTTAGCTTTCAGCTGATAAATTTTGGTGGAACCGGCATAGCGAAAATAATCATAGGGATTGTTCAGATTGCTGAACAGAGTATGAATGCTTTTGTGCCCGTCACTTACAATTATATGCAATGCCTCTTCATCTTTCTGATGAAACTTTTCAATCGCTTCTTTACCTGTTCCCATTGGAGTTGTAGCATACTTAGCGGTAATCACCTCTCTGAAAAGATCGTGAATTTTTAAGCTATCCGCTTCCCAATGGACAGGGTATTCCAACCTCCAAATATTCTTTTGTTTAACCATTCTTAAAGTATCCTGCGCATCAAAAATCTCAATCCGTTTAATTGCCAAAGTATCCAAAGCAAAAACAGGAGCCAGTTTTTCTCTTGGACTGGTAGTTCTTAACAGAAAATATAATCCGATTAAGATAATTAACAACAGCAGTAAAATTAGTTTAGACCTCTTCATCTTGTAGCCCTATAGTGCGTTTACGATTTAGCGCAATTATGCCGCCAATGGCAATAAGAATTAAGGACGGTAAGATAGTTGCAGTAAGTTTTATTCCCAGTTTTATTCTTTGTTCCGTTTTTGCCGGATCACCCCAGGCAAGTTCTTTCTTATTAATATAATAAGGAATATCCAGAATACTTTCCTGCAAATGCCGAGACCTGATACTAAGCATATCATTGCGTTCCATCAGCCAGTCCACAGCATTAAGAATAAGCTGAAAGCGGTTATCATAAATAGGTTTATCGGAATCAACATAAAGTTCCCGATCTCCGAAAACAACTATCTTACCATCCTGAACGGTAGAAACGAAACCGGGATTGCGGGATTCGGGCTTATCGGTAAAATAGCTGGTAAATTTACCTTCCACAATTGCTCCAAGCGGAATAGGAGGATTTTGAAATACATCCGGATCGGGATGTAAAAACAAACGGGAATCCAATTGATAATCGGGTCCTTCCAAAAGAGCGCTTTTGGTAGAAGTAGCTAATATCGCTTGGAATTTCAAACCGGGCTTTCTGTTAAAAATGATGCCGTTACCCATATAAATTACGATGTTGGAAATATTGCGGGTAATGGGATGTTCTGAACCTCGCAGAACAGGATAAATCGGAAAAGAGATATTGGTATCCACACCCATCTGTCTGGAATCGCAAAAAATATCCATAGCTAAGTCACTGCTGAACTTGATGCCGTAGTTTTCCAGAAAATCAAACAAGTTGGACTGCAGTTCCCAAACCCGTTCACCGTCTGAAATAACTTTATCTGCTAAAACAACCAGTTTACCGCCTTTCATAATATATTGATCCAGATTGTAAAGTTGAACAGGAGATAAAGAAGCATAGCCGGAATGAAAAATCAGCACCGGTGTTTGTGCCAGTGGTTCCATTAAATTGGTAAAATGGATATTGTAATTGGCACTGAGTTCATCAGCATATTTCTGTTTAGGCATCAATAAATATAGCGAATCCGCAAAAGCAGAAATATCTGGCAATGTATAACGCGAAATTTTCTGTATTTTCAGGGTCATTGCATATTCCAGCTGGCTTTGCATTTTAGGCAACACATTCATAGATTCAAAATTGCCCTGATATTCAAAAACGAGCCCATAGACAATTTCTTTGGTAGTTGTCTTATCATTTTCAAATATGCGGAAATACATTGTTCCGATTCCAAATTGATTAGCTTTGTTTTTCAGTTCTTCCTGCGTAGGTCCGTTAATTACTTCGTAGTGGAATTTTCCTTTCCCGGCTTGTTTATATTCTTCTAAAAGGTCTTTCACATAACGGTCTAAAACCAGCATCTCAGCAGGCAGTTCCTTGCTGGTATATAATTTAACTACCATATTATCTTTCAATTTCCCTACCGCTTGCTTACTAACCGCAGAAAGGGAATATGCCTTATTCCTGGAAAAATCCCATCGGACTTTAGCATAAGAACCAATCAGCAAAATCATCAAGATTAAAGCCAGCTTAATCAGCAAGTTGGATAATATGGAACCGGTTTTTTTGGGCTGTTTCATCTTTAGCGCTCCTGCATCATATTCCTGCTTTGCAAATTAAACTGAGCCAGCAAAGCAAAAATAACTGTAACTGCAAGGAAAAAAAGAATATCCCGAGTATCTATCACTCCCTTCAGAAAACTGCTCAAGTGATAATCAAAACTTAAGTATTGCACAACCGGTAACAGAGAAAAAGGCAATATGGGTAAAATAAATTTCAATACATAAAAAACAGCCGAAATAAGCAACGCAAGCACAAAAGCAAGAATTTGATTACTGGGAAAACTGGAGGCAAAGACACCAATAGCAGTATATGCCAAACCGGCAAAAACAAGCCCGATATAGCCACAAATAATAGCTCCATAATCAATTCCTTCGCCGAAAATGACAATTATGCCGAAAAACACTAAAGAAAGGACTAAAATCGTTAATATCTGCAAAAAGACAGCCAGAATTTTTCCCCAGATAATGGAGGAAAGTTTTACCGGTAAAGTAGATAGTAATTCCAAAGTTCCGCTCTGTCTTTCTTTGGCTATGCTGCCCATAGTGATGGCAGGAATATAAAACAAAAAGACAATATGGATAATTTCAAATAAAAATCGCAATTCCGCTCTGGCTATTTTAAACACCATATTGGAAAAAATGAGACCGATAATAACTAAAAACAGGATAAAGACAATATAAGTGGAAACAGAACGCAGGGCAAGTTCATAGTCCTTTTTGGCAATTGTGAAAACTGTTCTCATTTCTGCTCCTTAATTTCTTCTGCTGCATCAGGTTCATTTAGTTCTACCGGAGATATTTCTTCCTGATTTGCATTTTCGGACAGTTCAGATTCGCTACTGTCCGCTCCTGTAAGTTCATAGAAAATAGATTCCAAACTTATATTGCCGGAGGATAATTCTAAAATCAGCCAACCCTTGTCACTAATAAAGCGTGAAAGTTCCTGCCGTAAATCTATCTCGGGTGTTTCATAAAATACAATTTTACAGCTGTTTTCATCCCGGGATAAGATTTCCAGCTCTAAAGAAGGATGCAAAGCTAAAAAAGCAGAAAAATCTATATTCTCACCTTGCACTTCCAGATTGAGTATTTTACTTCTTTTCAGGTAACCGGGCAATTTTTCAATAGCATCATCCACAATAATTTTACCTTTACTAATGATTACCACTCTATCACATAATGCCTGCACTTCCTGCATAATATGGCTGGAAAGCAACACCATTTTTTCTTTCCCCAAGTTACGGATAAGTTCACGAATTTCAATAATTTGATTGGGGTCAAGACCGGAGGTTGGTTCATCCAGAATTAAAATCCGGGGGTCGTGTAAAATTGCCTGTGCCAGACCTGTTCTTTGTCTATAGCCCTTGGAAAGAGTTCCAATTCTTTGAAATAATACTTCTTTCAGTCCACAGTTTTTTACTACGAATTTTAAGCGTTCCTGAAAATAATCCCTTTTCAACCGGCGTAAAGAGGCAAAATATGCTAACGCTTCAAACACCGTCATATCATCATAAAGAGGATTTTGTTCCGGTAAATAGCCAATTTGCCTGCTGGCTTTTAGCGGATCGGCAAAAATGCTTACTCCATCAATTTCTATGTTTCCGGAATTTGGTTGCAGGTAACCTACCATCATTCTTAAAGTGGTAGTTTTTCCAGCACCGTTAGGACCTAAAAATCCGACTATTTCCTGATCTCTGATACAGAAACTGATTTCATCCACAGCTTTAAGAGAACCGAAATTGCGGCTTAGTTTATCTATCTTGATCATTTTACATCATTAAGTTATTATTATTATTGGTAACCGGTTCATTCAGTAAAATCTGATCCCCTTCTTTTAATCCTTCCAATACTTCTACCTGCAATAAATCATTAGTACCAAGTTTAATGGGAGTAACAGTATAATTGGGAATGGGAGCAGTTTTCCCCTTGTTATTGCTATTTGTCTCTTTTGCAGGGCTTTTGGTCTCTTTAACCAGATATACAATATCCTGATTTATATCATTACTGAAAACAGCTCTAATGGGAATAACCAATACATTTTTTCGGGAATCAGCTAAAATAGTTACATTAGCTGTCATCCCGGGTTTAACGATTTTCCCGCTGGCATTAAGATTAATTTCAATGGGAAAAACCTTGGCATTGTTTTCTACAATTGCCTGAGGAGCAATTTTAACTACTTTGCCCTCATAATGTTCATAAGGAAGAGCATCCAAGCTAATTTCCGCTTTCTGATTCAGTTTAAACTTGGAAATATCCACTTCGTTGATGTTACTCTTCACAATCATTTTATTCAAATCGGCAATTTTCATTATCACAGTGCCTTCACCATAACTGGTTAAACTGGATTGAACCATTTCCCCTTCATTAATATTCCGCTCTATAACAACTCCACTGGCAGTAGCATAAACCCGGGTAACTTTTCCTGGAACATCCAGATCCCGAATCATTTCATATTGACTGCTGGCTTGAGCATATTCAATTTCTGCTTCTTTAAGGGCATCTGATGTTTTATTATATTCATCTTGGGAAATATACTGCTTTTGCAACAGGATTGTTTTATCTGCCAAATCCTTCCGGGCATTTGCCAGATTCATTTCTGCCTTTTGCAGCATCGCCTTGGTGTTAAACAAGGTATTTGCCTGATTGTAATCCGGCTCAATATCAGCAATTACTTGTCCCGAAGTAACATAATCATTTTCCCCGGCATAAAACTTAACGATTTTACCGCTTACCTTGGATTTTAACGAAACAACTATTTCCGGTTGCACTTCTCCTGTTATCACTATCCGGGAAGAAATATCTCCCCGCTTTACAGCATATATTTCCGTGTCCGTTTGCTTTGTTGATGCCGGTTGCTTTTTCTTACCGCAGGTTTTAACTGACAATAAAATGAGCAAGATCAGAACCGCAATAACTACTATAATCCACCATTTCTTACGCATAATACCTTTTTCCTGAATGTGTTATTATTTGTAAAACAAAAGTTGGCAAAGGGAATATTGTGTCAACTGAAAAAAGGGCAAGAGAGCAAGAAGTTAAGAAGTAGATAGGAAAAGAGAGCTGAGGGACAAAATAAAATTTCAAGATGAAAGCTTTGCTCCGGTCCTTATCTGGATTTATAAAATTATCTTGTGGATTGTGTTTAAATACCTGTTACAAGGTCATTTCCTTAACGACTCTTTAACGCTCCTTTAACGATACATTTACTTTGCTAAGGAGTCGTTAAAGAAGTTATCAAGAAGCATAAAAGATTTAGCTTGGCAGGGAATAATGAGCCGTGTAAATATAATTATCTGCTGTCAATGTAGTTCAGGAAAGCTGAAATAAAAAGAAAATAGAATTTTGGTTGACTTATATCCTGCTATGAAAAAAAAGGGATTTTACGAAAATTAGTGGTGAGACAATGAACAAGCTTTTTATGCCCGAACTGATTAAGATTGTAGAACAGTTCGAAAACAAAAATGCCTGCCTGCAATATATGGCTAACCTGCTTTCGGAAAGTGGTTGTTTAAGTTTTCCAGACCGTTTTCTGGCTGCAGTAAAAGGAAGAGAAGAAATAATGAGTACCGGTATCGGCAGAGGAATTGCTATCCCTCATGCCAGGGACTTAACTGTTAGTTGTTTACGCATTGCGGTTTGTTTGGTGAAACAGGATTTGGAATTTACCAGTTTAGATAATTCACCTGTCCATCTGGTATTTATGATTGCCGTTCCGCAAAGTTCTAATCAGGACTATATGAAAATATTACGTTCGCTCTCTGAATTTTTAAGGCAGGATGAAAACAGGGAAATATTATTACAAGCCAAAGACGAAAGAGATTTGTATGAAAAAGTTCAAATTCTTGAAGAAAAGTTGCTTCCTGAGCTTGGTGTTTAGCTTTCTTTTGATAATGCCATTATTGGGACAGCATCAGGATGCCGGAACTACCGGTTTTTCCACTTTGAAGATTATTTATTCTGCCAGAGCTAATGGTATGGGACAAGCGATGCTGGGAAGGGCAAAAAACTTTGACGGTATGCAGTTTAATCCTGCTTCAATCCTCAGAGTTCCCAATCAAGGTGTCTCTACTACTTTGGCAGACCATTTTGTTGGTTCCGGAGGCGGTTCTGTCAGCTATTTGGTACCCAAAAACATTTATACTTCTTACGGTTTTTTTCTTAATTACTGGAATTCGGGGTCCATTGATAGAACAGATATAGGTGCTAACGGAGAATTTATTGAGCTTAACGATACTTTTTCCGCTCAGGATATTTTAGCCGGTTTCACTTTGGCGAAATTTGTAAGCCCTGCTTTAGATGCAGGGGGAAGTTTTAAACTTGTTTTAGACCAGATAGACGGTAAATCTGCATCTGCCGCTTTATTAGATTTCGGCATTTTACATCATACTGCCAACGAACGCATAAAAGTAGGCCTGGCAGCCCGAAATTTGGGATTTCAGCTTACTCATTATACCGATAAAAATTTTTCGGAAGGTATTCCTCTTACTTATGGAGCAGGTTTAGGCATTGATGTAGGGAAAAATACTCTGCTGAATATTGATTTAACTAAGGCAAACGGAGAGAATTTTATCGGTAAATTCGGAGTGGAGCAACAAGTTCATCCTTCCCTTGTCCTTAGAGGTGGTTTTAAAACCAATGCGGGTGACTATGCTATGGGAGGAAATTTGGGTTGGAGTTCCGGAATCAGTTTAGGACTGGGTTGGGTTTGGAAAAAAATATCCTTGGATTACGCCGTTGCCTCTTACGGAGATTTGGGTTTAACGAATCAAGTAAGTATCAGATATAATATAGAATAATTACAAGTCAGGATGAATTTGGAAAGCAGCCGTTTTTTATTGGAATTGGGATGTGAAGAGCTCCCGGAAAAGCAAATAGCTATTGCCTGCAATAGCGTTAATTCATCTTTTGCCGATTTTTTGAAGGTTAATAAACTGAGCTGTAAAAACTATACTGTAAGCGGAACTCCACGCCGTATCTTTCTTGATGCTATTGCTGTGGAGGCAAGTCAAAAAGAGGAAGAAATCCTGAAAATCGGACCCGCGGTAAATATCGCTTACGATGCTGAAGGCAAATTAACCCCTGCGGGACAGGGCTTTCTAAAAAAAAATGCAGTGCAGGAAGAAGCAATATTCATTCAGGAAACGGAAAAAGGCAGGTTTCTGGCAGTAAAATATCTGAAACCGGGATTAACAACGGTAGAATTATTACAAAGCTGGATTCCGGCAATGATTTTACAAATACCTTTTGAAAAAAAAATGACCTGGAGTCAGCCGGAATTTACCTTTTCCCGTCCTTTGCGTTGGCTTTTAATTCTTTGGAATGATATACCGTTATCTTTGCCTTTTTTTAATGTCCCTTGCGGGAATATTACTTATGGCAACCGTTTTTTAGGGTTGGAAAAGAGCATCCCTATTAATAAGGCAGAAGAATATCTTCCTGCCTTGCGCGAACATAAAGTTATTGCTGATATTGAAGAACGCAGAACAGAAATAACTAACCAGCTGGCAAATATGTTTCCGGAAGGAGATTATCAGGTTATCCCCAATCGCAATTTGATTGAAACCGTAATGAATTTGGTAGAATTTCCTACTGCCGTAACGGGACAATTTGATAAAAAATATTTGTCACTGCCGGATAAAATAATAATCAGCACTATCAGTCAAGCACAAAAGTATTTTGCCGTGCAAGATAAACAGGGTAATTTAAGCAACCGGTTTGTTTTTATTGCTAACGGAAATCCGGAACACATCCAAATTATCAGGCAAGGCAATGAAAAGGTTGTAAATGCCCGCTTAGCTGATGCTTTGTGGTATTGGAATGAAGATACTAAGCACCCGCTGCAGAATTGGACCCTGCACTTGGATAATGTTATTTTCCAGGCAAAACTGGGAACGATGGCAGAAAAAACAAAGCGTATAATCCACTTGGTAACTGCCTTGGCTGAAGAACTGCAACTAACCGAAACACAAAAAGCAAAAGCTATTCGCTGTGCGGAACTCTGCAAAGCGGATTTAGTTACTAATATGCTGGGAGAAAAGGAATTTACAAAACTCCAGGGATATATCGGCAAACAATATGCTTTAGCTTCCGGAGAAGATGAAGAAGTAGCAGAAGGTATTTATGAACACTATATGCCCCGCAGTGCCAATGATAAACTACCTTCTACAATAGCGGGAACCCTTGTTGCCATTGCAGATAAAATTGATACTGTAGCTGGAATTATCGGAATCGGTATGCTGCCAACCGGTAGTGGCGATCCTTTTGCCTTAAGACGCGCTGCCAATGGAATAGTGCAAATTGTCAGTTTCCGGAAATGGGATTTAGACCTCTTTGCTTTTGCGGATAGAGCTTTGGCATTGATTAACCGACAAACGGAACTGGATATTAATGCTTACCCCAATGTGCATAACTTTTTGGAACAAAGGATTACAGGATTGCTGAAAACAAACGGTATCGCTTATGATGTAATAGATAGCGTTATGCACATTGATAAAAGCCATCTGCACGATTTGGAAAATAGAGCAGAGGCATTAAATGACCTTAAAGGAAAAGATGATTTTATTCATTTGGTAATAGGATTTAAACGGGTAGCCAATATAATTGCCGAAACGAAGGAATTTATTCCTCTGCAGAAGGATAAACTGCTTGAACCGGAAGAAATTAACCTGTATCAATCGCTCCAGGTACTTCATCAGGATATTGATTCCGCTTTACAAAAAAAGGATTATCCCCTGGCTTTGCAAAAACTGATTCAATTCGGTAAAGTGATAGATGATTTCTTCGCTGCCGTGCTGGTAAATTGTGAAGATAAAACTATAAGTGCCAATAGGCATTCCCTGCTGAGGGAAGTGAAAAAAGAATTTTTAAGGGTTGCAGACCTGTCTTTGATCGTTCTGGAAACCGGACAATAGGAATAAGTTATGTTTTTAATAGATGATTTAATGACCAGAGCTAAAGCTACCGGTGGTAGAATTGTGATGCCGGAAGCAACTGATGCTCGTATGCTTAAGGCAGTTGCCAAAATTGAAAAAGAGGGTTTGGCAAAAGTAACTCTGCTGGGAAAAAGAGAAATTATATTACAAACCGCTGAAACATTGCAGATAAAGCTTAATGAGGTTACTATCATTGATCCTGAAACCTCAGATAATATAACTGCTTTTGCTGAAGCATTTTATACAAGAAGAAAAGATAAAGGCGTTACGCTGTCCGAAGCAAGAGAAACTGTTAAAAATCCTCTCTATTTTGGCGCTTCCATGGTTAAACAGGGAATCGTAGATGGAATGGTTGCTGGAGCAGTAAATACTACAGCAGATGTTTTACGCGCAGCTTTACAGGTAATAGGTGTGATGTCTGGATTGAAAACTGTTTCCAGTGCATTTATTATGCCGGCACCCAATTTTAGAGGCGAGGGAAGAATTTTCCTGTTTGCCGATTGTGCCGTTATTCCGAATCCTACTTCAGAACAGCTTGCCGATATAGCAATTAGCACTGCTTTAACCCGTAAAGCAATAATTGGAGATGAACCCAAGGTTGCCTTGCTATCTTTTTCCACTTTAGGTAGCGCTAAACATGAAATGGTAGATAAAGTTACTGCTGCAAAAGCTATTTTGGCTGAACGCAAAGTGGATTTTGATTATGAGGGAGAATTACAGCTGGATTCGGCTATAATTCCTGAAGTGGCAAAACGAAAAGCACCTCAAAGTTCCGTAGCGGGAAATGCCAATATTCTTATTTTCCCTGATTTACAAGCAGGTAATATCGGTTATAAACTGGTGCAATATTTAGGTGATATCAAAGCCATCGGACCTATAATTCAAGGTTTGGCGGCTCCGGTTAGTGATTTATCCCGCGGTTGTTCTGCAGAGGATATTGTTAATACAGTTGCTTTCGTTTTGCTTTTGGCAGAACAACAAAAAAGATTATAAAAAAAGATATATGGGAGGTAAAGATGGCTATCAAGCTATCCAACCGCTGTCGTTTAATTAAGCCCTCGCCAACTTTAAGCTTATCTGCCAAGGCAAAGGAAATGCAAGATGCCGGAATTGATGTTATCAGTTTCAGCGTTGGAGAACCGGATTTTAATACTCCGGATTATATTAAGGCAGCCGCTCATAAAGCTATAGATGCCAATTTTACGCGTTATACCAATAATGCCGGAATTATAGAATTAAGACAGGCAATTTGTGAGAAACTGTTACGCGATAACGGATTGCAATATTCTCCCAAAGAAATTCTGGTTTCCCCGGGAGCAAAAGCATCCATTGTGAATGCGTTAACTGCTGTCTGCGATATTAAGGACCAAGTTTTAATGGCAACTCCCTATTGGGTTAGCTATCCCTATCAGGTTGCCCTGGCAAATGCAGAACCTGTTTATATTCCTACCCGCGAAGAAGATGGGTATAAAATTCTGCCTGCGGAATTAGAAAAAGCAATTACGGAAAATCCCTGTTCCAAAGTTCTAATTATCAATTCTCCCGGCAATCCTACAGGAACAGTTTATACTGAAGCAGAACTTGCCAATATAGCTGAGGTCTGCGTGAAACATAATATCCTGGTTATTTCCGATGAGATTTATGAACGCCTGGTTTATGATGAAGTGAAACATATCTCCATCGCCAGTATAAATGAAGAAATTAAACAGCGCACAATTGTAATCAACGGAGTTTCTAAAGCTTATGCAATGACGGGCTGGCGTCTTGGTTACGCTGCCGGACCCGCAGATATTATTGCAGCCGCAGGAATGGTTCAGGAACATACAACTTCCTGTGTAAATTCTATTACTCAAAGAGCTTGTGTAACTGCTTTAAGAGAAGAGGATGATTCCATAGAGCAAATGCGTCTGGAATTTGCCCGCCGCAGAGATTTCCTCTTTGCGGAATTGCAAAAACTGCCTCACATAACTTGCTTTAAACCTCAGGGCGCTTTTTATATTATGCCGGGAATAAAATGGTATCTGGATAATAATAATCTGAATATTAGAACTTCGGATGATTTCTGTGCTAAATTACTGGACGAGTATTATGTAGCTCTGGTATCAGGTAATTCTTTCGGAATGGAAGGAACCGTGCGTTTTTCTTATGCTAACAGTATAGAAAATATCAAAGAAGGAGTTCAGCGCTTTGCCTCTTTCCTGGCAGAGCTTTCCTCCGGGAGGTAAAATATGGATGATTTCAACGATAAAATGAAAGACCGCTGGCAGGATAAACGAAAGAAGGCATATAACTGGCCCAAACTGATTTTGATGGTGCTTGCTTTAATAGCCATTCTGTATCTGATGAATCATCTGGGAAATACCAAAAATGTGGTAACAAACCCGGCTGCAAGCGTTACCGATACTTTACAGGCAGATACATTACAAATGGAGAAAACACCTTGAGCTTAGTAATAGTTGGTTCTTTAGGATTAGATAATATTTCAACGCCTGCCGGCGAAGTTCAAAATGCCTTAGGCGGTTCTGCAATTTATGGAGCTTTAGCAGCTTCTTTATTTACCAATACATATATTGTAGGAGTAGTAGGTAACGATTTTCCGATTGAGGGTATGAATCTATTACAACAAAAAGGCATAAATCTGGACGGAGTTGAAATAAAAGAAGGCAAAACCTTTCGCTGGAGCGGAAAATATACTACTTGGAACAGAGTGGAAACTATATCTACGGAATTAAATGTTTTTGCCGATTTTTCTCCGCATTTGCCTGAAAGCTGTAAAAGCTGCCATAGTTTACTGCTTGCTAATATTCATCCCGCTTTGCAGTTACAGGTATTAAATCAGGTATCAGGTTATTCTCACCTTGCCTGCGATACGATGAATTTCTGGATAGAACTATGCCCCAAAGAGATAGAAAAGGTTTTAAACAGGGTAGAAATTGTTTTTATGAATGAGGACGAAATTCGGGATTATACCTCAAAACCGGATATCTATTCTGCCGCAAGAGAAGTTCTTGCCGTGGGTCCCAAGTGGGTAATCGTAAAAAGAGGTGAATACGGTTCCGTAGCTATTTCCGCGAATGATCTGTTTTTCGCACCTGCCTATCCGGTTGAAAATGTTAAAGATCCTACCGGAGCAGGAGATAGCTTTGCCGGAGCTTTTATGGGTTATTTAGCAGACCACGATTTGCTAAATCATTCTATTATCAAGGAAGCTATTCTTTATGGAACAGTTATGGCGGCTAAGAATGTCTCCAATTTCAGCATTCAGGGTTTAACGGATATAGCAAAATACGAATTAGATTCCTACAAGGAAAACTTGATTAAATGGACATCCTGAAAAATAGTATGGATTATTGTAACGCCGGAGTTAATATTGCTGCAGGTGAAGCAGCGGTTAAAGCAATTAAAAATAAAGTCCGCTCTACCTATAATACAAATGTTCTAAGTGAAATAGGTAGCTTTGGCGGATTGTATAAAATAGATAAACAAAGCTGGCAAAATCCTGTGCTCGTTTCCAGCACGGATGGCGTGGGCACAAAACTTTTAGTTGCTATAATGGCAAATGAATATCACTCTATTGGGCAAGACCTGGTAAATCACTGTGTAAATGATATCTTAGTCCAAGGGGCTAAACCCCAATTTTTTCTGGATTATATAAGCGTGGGTAAATTGGAACCGGCTATCGTGGAAATAATAATTAAGGGGATGATTGTTGCCTGCAAACAAAATTCTTGTGCTTTGATCGGAGGTGAGATGGCAGAAATGCCCGATCTCTATAAAGACAGGGAATTTGATTTGGCAGGAACGATTGTAGGAATTGTTGAACAGGAACAAATCCTTCCCCGTTCTAAAATTAAACCTGGAGACCAGCTTATCTCTTTGCCCAGCAGTGGATTGCATACAAATGGTTATTCCCTGGCTCGGAAGATTATTTTTACTCAACAAAAACTATCCTTAGAGAGCTACCTGACCGAATGTCAAGCTACAATAGGAGAACTTCTGTTAAGCATTCATCGCAGTTATTTTCCCCTGCTGGAAAGCTATCTGACCAGTCCCGATTTGAAGGGCTTAGCTCACATTACCGGAGGTGGAATTGCCGGTAATTTGAAAAGAATTCTTCCGGAAAATATCGGTGCCCGCATAACTCTTAAAAAAGAGGATATTCCCCCTTTCTTTCACTGGTTGCAACATACTGGAAAGCTTTCCGATGCCACAATGAGAGAAACATTTAATTTGGGAACCGGAATGCTCTGCGTAGTAGAGAACAGCTCTATTGACAAATACTTAACAATAAAGGGAGCAAGATGGGTCGGCGAAATAGTAGCCCGGAACCAGCTAATAGACAAAGTAGAATTTATTTAATGAAGCTTGGACAGGAGTTTTTTAGAAGATGTTTCTCCTTGCCAAAAAGGAAATTTGGATTAAATTATAAAAAAACCTCTTGACTATTTTCTCAATATCAGAAACAAGAGTTTTGATATAGATACTATAGCGGAAGAAAAGTTGCAAGCTGCTTGGGATTTAATAAGAAATAAAGAATAAAACCCGAAAAAAAAGGGAGGTCTTCGATGCGAAGAAATGCATTGATCCTGCTAATAATATTGCTTGTGGTTACAGTATTTTTAGAAGCTGCCACTACAGGAAAACTTGCTGTGCGCGTGCGCGATAATTCAGGCCGTCCATTGGAATTTGTCAATATCGTGGTATCGCAAGGAAATCAGCGTATTACCGGTAGTCAAACAAACGCTAAAGGAACGGCTATCATTATAAATATACCCCCTGGCTTATATACGGTTAAATTTTCCCTAATCGGTTATGACACTGTGGTTTATAGTGATGTTAAAATTATTGTGGATCAAACTACTACTTTAGCCCCCACCTTAAATAAAAGCGGATTTGAAATGAAAGCCGTAACGGTTACCGCTACAGAAGATAAGGTAGATAAAAACCGTATTGGCAGTGCCCGCAACATAGAAATGAATATCATTACCGATGCTGCTGTTTCAGATGTTTCCGATATCGTAGCTCTGCAAGCCGGGGTTACTAATATAGGCGGTGAACTCCATATTCGGGGAGGGCGCACAAATGAAGTTAATTTTACCGTTGATGGAATGAGCGTTTCCGATCCGGTAGATGGCGGAGCCACTTTACAGGTAGATACTGACGCCATTAAAGATATGAAAATTATGACCGGCGGTTTTCCTGCAGAATATGGCAATGCCCAATCGGGTGTTATAAATATCGTTACTAAGGATGGAGACCCTTACTTTTCGGGAAAAGTAGAATATAATACCGACCATCTGATTTGGGAAGGACGCAATTCTGATGTCTTGAAAGTAGCTATCGGGGGTCCTGTAGTCCCTTTTGGTTCGCAAGCATTAAAAGAAAAATTCACCTTTTATTTGAATGGCGCTGGAGAATGGCTGGATGGCAGGTTGAAAGATTACTATATCAGTGACCCCAACAGTGATTTTTCTTTTAACGGCAGGTCTTTAATTGATGCCGACTATCCTGTTTACGATCCTTATGCCGGAAGAGATAATATTTTGGGTATTGATATTGGCAACCGCAATTTCAATTCCTACAATGTAAACCTGAAAACAAAATATGCTATAAAACCGGGACAGGTAACAACTTTTGCTGTTCGGGGTGATAGAAGTTTGAACAATCCCTTCAATGAATATGCAGGTGAAAACAGATGGCGTTATGCATTACAGCATTTTAAGGAAGATGAAACAAATCAGCGCCAGTATATTGGTACTTATGACTATGTAATAAACGATAAAATGAATGTGAAGGTTAAAGCCAGCTATTATCAGAAAGATATTTATGAAGGACCCAAAGGCATAGACCGTGATTCTTATATGTTTATGACTATTGATCCTAATAATATCCCTTCTGATTATGCTCAAAGAGTTGCTTTGGGAGATTATGGTTATTCCAGCATTGATGCTAATGAGGATGGTATTTATGATTATGGCTTTTTACCTTCGGACTACTGGGAATATCGTTTGGAAAGCGTTGTAGAGCCAAGACCAATACCCGGTTATCTTCCTCCCGGAACCCTTTATACCAAATTTATTGATGATAATACAAAAACCATCAGCAGCCGGGCAGATTTTGAATGGCAAATAAATGAAACCCACATGGCAAAGACCGGATTAGAGATTATTAAACATAACATTAAGAAAAATCAATTGGAGAATTTTCTCTCGGTTGACGAAAAACGACGCGTCAAGTATTTAAACAGTATCTACGATATAAAAACCTTTGATTTGGCTAACTATGTTGATGCAAATCAAGATCAATATCTGGATGATGAATATGTTCCTGAGGGTGTGTATGCAATTTATTCTACTGAAACAGTTCCTACTTCCGTATCGGATTTAGTGCCTGTATATAAACCCCAGGATTATTATGCTGCAGCAAAAGCAGCTGCCGGAAAGCGGGACGGTTATAAAGCTGAACCCTGGCAAATGGCATATTATTTGCAGGATCAGATGGAATGGGAAGGAATGATCGTGAATGCCGGCTTGCGTTTTGATTTATGGTATTTAGGGACAAAATATTATGTGGCTCAGGATGACGGTAGCTATGATTTACGCGAATTTGATAAAAGTGATCTGTGGCAATTGATGATTTCTCCGCGGTTAGGTGTTTCGCATCCTATCACGGATAAAGATGTGCTGCGTTTCGCTTATAACTATCAGAATCAATTGCCTCAAATGAAATATATATTTACCAGTAAAACCCCTGAAGATGCTTATGGTGCGGAATCAACAATCAGTGTAGGTAATCCCAATTTGGAACCGCAAATAACGGTTACTTACGAAGTAGGGTTTTCCCACCAGATAAGTGATGATTATGTTCTGGATTTGACTGCCTATTACAAAAACTTGTATAACTATGTAAATACAAAGAAAGAACGCGATGAAATTGAACAAACGGTTTACTGGTATAAATATTACTCCGATGATTATGGCTCTGCCCGGGGAATTGATATGCAGATTGAAAAATTACTCTCCAATTTCAATACCTGGTCTTTTGCTTATTCTTTGGCTTGGGCACAAGGTAACAGCTCTGCAACGATTATTCAGGATGAAACAACTAATCTGCGGGAATTTCCTTTGGATTGGGATGTAAGGCATAACATCAGTGCCAGTTATACATTCCGAATTGCACCTGGAGAAGAGTATTTTATTCCTTTTACAGATTTCATTCTACCTTTGGATGATATTAGTTTCAATATCAATTGGTCTTATGCCTCCGGAACCCCCTATACTCCTCAAAATCCTGATTCAGGCCACGATTTGGATACTAACAGCAAAAGAATGGATAGCACTCAACAAACGAATCTGAAGATAACCAAAGGTTTTATCCTGTCTAATAAAATGAATATTAAGATTTTTGCAGAAGTAGAAAACCTGTTTAAAAATAAGAATGTGATAGATGTTTACCAAAAGACGGGATCTTATTGGTGGAATGGTGATCAAATAGAAGAAACGAACCTTCCGGGTTATGTTTATCCCGAGGTCTATTATACTCACTATCTTGCCAGTGATAATCCACTATTTTATAATGATTTCCGGGGAGTGACCCTCGGTATTTCATTTAACTTCTAAATTATTCCAAGGAGGAATTAATAAAAATGAGAAAATTCATCGGAACAATGCTGCTGATAGTGATGATGACCTTTTTCTGTGCAAGTATTGCTTATGCACAGGAAAGCGCTGCTACTGCTAACAAAGGTGGTGGCTTACAGAATTTTGCAGAGCTGGTATTTGGCAGCGGATTAGTAAAATGGTTCAAAGATGGTGGCTGGGCTATGTGGCCAGTTCTCTTCCTGGCAGTATATGGTTTAGCATATATTATCTGGAAGTTTATTGCCCTGCTCAATGGTAAAATAAACTTAAATGCTTTCCTTAATAAGGTTGTTCCCTTAATTAAAGAGAAGAAATTTGATGAAGCAAGACAAATTGCCAAGAATACAAGAGGACCTGTAGCTGCCATTATTTATGCTGGTCTGGAAAAAGTTGATAAAGGGCTTGGTGCCGTGAATGAGGCAATTGAGAATGCTTCAATGATAGAAATGAGTTATCTGGAAAAGGGATTCATTGAATTATCATCTTCCATAACTTTAGCTCCAATGTTAGGATTTTTAGGAACCGTTGCGGGAATGATTACTGCTTTTGATTCCATTGCTGCTGCCAGAGCAGTTGATGCTACCATTGTGGCTACAGGTATCAAAATTGCTTTAATCACTACAGAAGCCGGATTGATTGTAGCTATTCCGGTGCAGTTTTTTAATAATGTCTTTATGACGATGGTAGATGGTTTAATAATAGATATGCAGAGAGCTTCAGAGAAATTAACTGAAGTTTTATCTGAAAGCTTAGGTATCGCAAGATGAAAATCTCCCGGAAGAGGAAATATAAGGCAACAATACCAACTTCCTCCACTGGTGATATTGCCTTTTTGCTAATCATCTTCTTTATGTCCACTACCAGGTTTGATATAAAAGAAGGTATAAAACTGGTTCTACCTCAAGCAGCTGAAGCACAGGAAGGAAAAACTCAAACCCTTACTCTAACCGAAAAAGAAATGACTCGTTTCCAGATTCTTCCCGATGGCAAAATCGCTATTAATAGAGAGGAGCCCAGAGATATAGCCAATGAAGAATTGGATGTGATTATTCAGAAGAAAGTAAATATCAATCCCGATATGATCTTCAAGGTTATAACCGATAGAGAATCAAAATACAACGATATGATTAGAGTAATTGATCGCCTTAAAGCTGCTAAGATAGAAAAGATTTCTCTATCCACAAGTTAGGAGATATTATGGCTAAATTTAGTGGAAAAAAAAGACGCGATGTTGCCATTCCGCAAGCATCCACTTCCGATATTGCCTTCCTCCTGTTGCTGTTTTTTATGGTAACTACGGTTTTTGTGCAGGAAAAAAAGTTTTGGGTAGAACGCGACCGTTGGCCCTTAGCAGAAAGTATTGAACGCATTCCGCGTAATCATACCAGCACTATCTATATTATGCGGGATGAAACAATTCTTCTGGATGATATACCTACCCGCATTGAGAGCTCTGAAGATGTTTTCGTTTCTCAAACTCTTATCAGGAAAAAAGCGGAAGATTCGGAACTGATTGTTTGTTTTAGAACCGACCGCGATACAAAATATGGAGTAATTTCAGATGTAATCCGACAACTTCAGGATGCTAACGCTCTTGTAGTTGCCTTTGAATCTCAACCGTTACTGAAGAAATAAAGGGGGATACAATGAAGACACAGAATCAGGACTGGAAAGATATTGCCAATGCTCAATTCAGTAAGGCACTGGCTTTAGCCCTCACTCTGCTTATTTTTGGTATTATGGTAACGCCGAAAGTGGAAGTCCGTAAACAGGTCTTTCAGAACCAGCAAGTGGAAGTTGTTGATCTTCCTGTAGAAGAAAGACAGCGGATTGAAGCACCTCAAACAGAAGTTGATGTTAATGTTACATTCCAGATAAGCGATGTATTGGGAACCGAGGAAGTTGATATGGCAGCTTTCCAGGAAGCCCTGTCCCAAATTGGCAATATTTATAGTACAACTGCACCAGTTCAACAACAAGAGGATGAAACACCTGTCAATTTTGTACCTTATGATGATGCCCCGGTAGTTATCGGAAAAATTGAACCTGTCTATCCTGAATTTGCCAAAAGAAATAAATTACAGGGAACAGTTATTCTGGAAGTGGAAGTATTGAAAGACGGCAGCATTCGGGAGATAAGAGTCCGTCGGGGTATTGGAGGTGGTTTGGATGAAGCAGCTATTGAAGCAGTTCGGAAAGTAAAATTTCAACCCGGAAAAAGCAGTGGTCAACCCGTGGACTGTATGGTCATTATTCCGGTAGAATTTAAAATTCAATAATTTTGGAGTGTTTAATGAAGTTTTATAAAATAGGAATCTGCCTTTGCCTGTTGCTAATCTTTGCTTCAAGCACAGCTTATGCAGCAATGGCAGAACCCTCAACGGGAACAAAAAAACTGGATTTAACCAAATATCACAATGTGGGAAATATCTGGTTACGAGTTAGTAACTATGGATTCTTCGGCTCCGGAGATGACATTGTTCCTCAATATCCTTCTCTGGAATATCCAGGCGGCAGCGGTGTTGACTATTTATACCAGGGAGCTTTGTGGTTCGGAGCCAAAAAACTGCGTCGGGACAAATTTAATAAACCCTTATACTGGTTAGTTTACCCTCCATCCGAGATTCAAGATACGATCATCACAGCAGATGATCCTCGCTGGAATCCATCTAAATCCGCAGTATTGGATACTTTAGTAAGTGTAGGTTTTGACGGGGACTGGGATTTATACGAATTCTTGCCCGCCTATAATCCTTTGCTGGTTTCCAATTTGGCGCAAACTGATAACTATGCTTTATATAATAATCAGGATGGTATTAGTTATGCTACAACCAGAAAACAAAAGCGTGGTGTGGATGATGATGGTGATGGTAGAATTGATGAGGATGGTGCCGGTTTCACCTTTCCTTTTAGAGTTAGCTCGGAATTACCAACGCAATTCAGTGAAGATTTCGGAGGCCAGTTTTTAGCTGATGTTCCAGCAGGTGCTTTTACTATCCTGGATGATCCCGCCAATGCCGAAATCTGGTTTCCTTTAGGATTTATGGATTTATCATACAGAAGTACATATTCCAACTATGCTTTTTCCGCACCTTATGATGATGACGGCGATGGCAGATTAGATGAAGACGGGGCTCCCGTTTCCGAACAGGACTACATTTCATTTTACTATGATTACTGTCCTTTTGGAACATCTGGAGAAAGGGACTATGGAACACACTCCGGATCGAGCAAGCATTTTCCGTTAAATATTAGAGTGCGCCAGATGAGCTATCAGTGGAGTTATGAATATATTAAAAACCTGGTATATATTGAATTTGACATTACCAATATGAACCCTTTGGATTCTCTTTATGATTGTGCTATGGGTATTTATATGGATAGTGATGTTGGTCCTCAAACCTGGGGTGCCGATAAAGCATCCGATGATAAATCCGGCTATGTTAAAGGAACAGGTTATGAATTTGCCTATACTTATGATGCCGATTTTGATAACGGACTTTCCCCTGGAATTGTAGGAGCACGTGTTTGTACCCCGGATCCGGAACAGTTGCAATTTCATTGCTGGTATTGGAAAGTAGGAGAAGGACCTTACGATGGAGATCCTCGTAAAATTCCGAAACCGAACGAGACCTCCAATGAAAAATATTGGTTGCTTACCGGGCGCAATCCGAAACCCTCATCAACTACTTATACTGCCCTGCGTCCAGAACAGGAAGATGTAACTGAATGGGAACAACCGACTCCTAATGACACCCGTTTCCTGTTCTCCTTTTATGGCGCGCAACCTGGCACTGCTGAATACAATGAATTGGATACCAATGGAAACTATTACAAGCGGTGGAATTTGGCTCCTTATAAAACGATGAAAATAGTGGTGGCAGTTTTCCCCGGTAATAATAAGGAAGACCTGAAAGCAACTGCCAGCAGAGCCAAAGAAATTTATGGTGAGGCACAAAACCTGATAACTGTTACTCTCCCTGATACTTTTCCTCATTACAGTCCTTATGTGCCACCCGACATTCCTGGAATGTATGCAGAACTTGTAAATAATGGAGACCGCTTGGATGTTTATTGGGATAATCGCAGCGAATTTTCTTATGACTCTAAAACTGCAAGTACTTCAATAATTGGCTGGCAAAATCCCCAAAGTTCTTATTTAATTTCCGGGCTTGATAGTGATCCTACACCCTATATAGCTAATAACTGGGCAGATATACCGGTGGAATACAGACCGGATATGTCTTTACCTTCAGATAAAATCTGGAATATGAATGCCCTGATTAATCCTTATACCGCTTCTCGTTTACGCAGGGATTTTCAAGGTTATACATTATGGGGTAGAAGCGGTAGCGGTAATCAGGAAGATTGGGAAATGATTCACCGGTGGGATAAGGTTGAAACAGCACAGGATCATAGCGATTATACAATCAACAGTTCATTTCCCACTTATTTTATTAATTTTGGCGGATATTTAGGCATTGATACGGGCTTGCCGAATAAAAATGAGTGGGATGCAGATGTATCTGAGTATCATAAATTTTACCGCTATGATGATAACTACATCCTGGTTCCCAATGGTGACGATTTTTACGGTTGGCCTATTTATGAACCAAATCCTGTAATTAATGGAACTCCGCTAAACGATATAACGGATTGGCGGACAATTCAAAATTACGCCAATTCTATTACCGGACCTGATGCTGCAACTACAAAACTTTTACAAGCACGGATATTCAAGCATAGTGCTATACCCGATAATGTTTTCTATGCTCTATACGAGCCCAAACTAATACCTTTAGAAGGATTTGCTATTCCTGCTCCAACCGGTGAAGGAAATACAGTGCCCGATACTTTAGCCCTAAGTAAACTAAGAAAAGAAAGATTAGCCAGGCGCTATTACTACTCCAATATTATGTATCCTCGCAAAGGTATTGAATATTATGTTGCTTTAACTGCTTTTGACCGGGGAATTCCATCCAAAAATCTGGACTATCTGGAAAGCGGAAGGGATGCTGATTCCAATATGAAAGTATTCTTCCCGGGCACTTTAGCCAGAGATAATATGGATAATATTATGGTTATCCCCAATCCTTATATTGGTAGAAGCAGCTTTGACGGACGCAGAGAAAATGACGAAAAGGGAGATAAGAGCCGCCGTTTGTGGTTTATCAATCTTCCCAAGCGTTGCACTATCCGGATTTATACTTTAGCCGGAGATCTTGTGCAGACCTTAGAACATAATGGAGCTCAGGAAAATGATATTATAACTATCTCTAAAGCTGCCACAACAGGTATTGCAGCTGATGGAATGCATTCCTGGGATTTACTAACTAAAAACAGACAGATAACAGCTCCCGGTGTATATCTGTTTTCTGTGGAAAACAAAGCTGACGGTAAAAACAAAGTCGGTAAGTTTGTTATAATCAAATGAGGGAGGAACTGTGAAGAAAATACTTATAATTACCTTGGCAATTGCCTTAGCCGGTTTACCCCTGTTTATTGCTGCCAAGCCGTTTGGTAAAAGTGGAACGGTAGCTTTGCAGTTTCTCAAGCTGGGTGTGGATGCTCGTGCAATTGGTATGGCAGAAGCATATACAGCCGTAACAGATGATATTTCTTCAGTTTACTGGAATCCTGCCGGGTTAGCACCTGCTTTTGAAAATCAGGTCTTTGTCTCCCATACCAATTGGCCTGCGGACATTATGCACGAATTTGGCGCTGCCACATATACTAATGGAGTTTATACTGTTGCCTTATATGGAAGTGTCCTCCATATGGATGATATGGATAAAACAGAAGAAGAAGCATTTGGACCCACGGGTGAAAAATTTACCTGCAGTGATATGGCTTTCGGAGTAGATTTCGCTCAGCAGTTTACTAACAAATTTTCTGCCGGAGTAGGAATTAAATATCTGCGGGAAACCTTATATGATTACAGTGTAAATAGCTATGCAGTTGACCTCGGTTCTATGTATAATACTGGGTGGAAAAATATTAAAATTGGAATGGCAATGCGCAATTTCGGTCCTGATATCCGCTATCGGGTTGATGATGATGAAGATGGTAGAGACGATGAAGACCCCTTTGATTTGTTTGATAACGATGGTGATGGTTCCATAGATGAAGATGGGATTGAACTGGATAGCAAAATTCCTTTAAGTTTCTCTTTAGGAGTTAGTGGAGACCTGATGCGGGAAGGAAGTAACCACTGGATTGCATCTCTTCAAATGGATAATGTAATAGACCGATTAGAAACCTGGAACCTGGGAACAGAGTATAAATTGGGAAATCTGTTTTTACGGGGTGGTTACCAATTTAACTATGATACTAATGGTTTTTCTGCAGGAGTTGGCTGGCAGGTTACAACTTCCTTTGGTATCTTTAATATAGATTATGCCTATACCGATATGGGCGATTTAACTGAGTCCTTTATTAAAAGTGCTCATCGTGTCTCTATTAAAATGAAATATTAAAAGAATCACAAATGATTCAGGAGGAAATAATGAAAAAAATCCTATTCACAACACTATGTTTGACCCTGCTTGTTGGTATTGTTTTTGCGCAGGAAATGATTCCCGCTACCAACAAGAAGGCGATGGAGAATCCACCCTGTAAACCTTTTATTTCTGCAAACCGAACAGTACCGGAATATTCTTTTACTGTTCCTCCAACTGCTTTAATGACCTCCTATTATGATTATATGATAGGAAGTTATAACGGTTTGCCTCTTCGTGTTATACCTTCAAATATTTATGGAGGAAAATATTTCCTAACCTATCATGGTAAAAGAAATGCCACTGGAACACGCCGCGTTTTTTATGCCTATCTTGCTGAAGACGGTAGTATCATTAGCAATAACGAAATTACCCCAGAAGCAAATAACGAAGGATATCCCACCGTGGCTGTTGATCCTGTTTCCGGAAAACCAATTTATGCCTGGCATGCTAATACCGATGCTGATACTCAAATGGAAGTGCAGCTTGCTTCCGACGCCTATTTTGAGGGCTTAGCAGGAATGTTTACTATCATCACTCTGATTGATAATCCTACCACTATTTCTACTTCTCCGACTGAAAGCACTTCTGATAATGAATTTATATGGCCCACCGCGCAAATAGGTCCTTCTCCCAATGCTGGGATGAGAAGGGTTTATGTGATTGCCAGAAATTCCGTTACGCATACTTACGGTCCTTCCGAAAATCCTTATATTGCCTGGGCTGATTTTAATGGTGACCTAATAGAACAAGGCATTTCGCTTGATTGGAATTATACTTCCATACCTGAAATGAATCAATGGAATGTAGATGAAGAATGGAGAAGACCTTTCCATTCCATTATTACCGATGATTCAGGCAATGTTTATTACGCCGGCTATCATTTTGCTACTGAATCCGATGGCACCACAGATATTCCTGAGCCGGATTTGGATGTGTTTAAATGT
Source organism: Candidatus Cloacimonas sp. (assembly GCA_035403355.1). Taxonomy (NCBI): domain Bacteria; kingdom Pseudomonadati; phylum Candidatus Cloacimonadota; class Cloacimonadia (SeqCode); order Cloacimonadales (SeqCode); family Cloacimonadaceae (SeqCode); genus Cloacimonas (SeqCode); species Cloacimonas sp. (SeqCode). Next base: position 40,097 of record DAONFA010000017.1, read on the forward strand.
GGAAATTATGGAGAGGGAACCTGGGTGCGGATTAGCGATTGGAGCAAATTAGCTTCCTGGAATCCCAATACCAGCCCCACAGATACAACTGGAACCTTTACCGTCTCCGGATCTAATGAACCTTATGGAGATAACGAAATATATTGGACATTAATGAATTCCAGTCACTTGAATGCTACAATTGATGATATCGGACGCATTCACTATCCCGGTGTTTGGGGATTAAATAATTGTGACGGTTATTATTATCCTAATTTTCAATATACTAAAGAAGTTATCTTTGATCCTGCCCTTCCGGAAGGTTCTCAGTTCAAAGTTAATGAAATATGGCCTCAAAAAGACCCCGAAAACGATCATGACGAATATTATCAGCCCTGGGATAATGTCCCGCCTTGGGGAGAAGAAGAATATGAACAAGACCCGGACACTGGGGAATGGTATCTTTCCTATAATCTTAGCTGGGATTTTCCCTATTGGGATCAGAGTGCCCATGGTGATGCTATGTTCTTCCATTGCAGCAATATGAAAGTTACTGAAGGCAATGGCGAAGGTATGTTAGCAATGGTCTGGCAAAACTGTGCCCGTGCTAAAGCTATTAATGCCGATGGCGATACAGATTATACTGCCTGGGCAAATACTCCTGAAATTTGGATTTCTGTTTCTTCCGATAACGGAACTAACTGGAGTGAACCCATTTCCTTAAATAATATTGAAACCCCTGCATTTGCCGGTATTAAACCTATGTGGGTTTACCCGGCAGATAAAGTAACCTATGTTGGTGAAAGTAATGGCCAAAAAGTTGGAAAACTTGGCATTATGTTCTACGACGATTTTACTTGGGGTGCTTTTGTTATCAGCCCTGGAGTTGGCGCTACCAATGATGGTGGAAGAGTAATGTTTACAGAATTAGAAATCGTTTTTCCTCCCAATGCCGGAGAGGATCCTTCTGTAAGCCCTGTTACCAAAATCCTCAATCAGAATTATCCCAATCCTTTCAATCCTGAAACCACAATCACTTTTGATATGCCCAAAGCAGCACATGCTAATCTCTCCATTTATAATGTTAAAGGACAGTTAGTTAAGACCCTTTATAACGATACAGCAGCTTTCGGTAAAAATACAGTGGTCTGGACAGGTCTTGATAACAATGGAAATAATGTATCCAGCGGACTCTATTTCTATCGCCTGACTACCAATGGCAAAGTGGAAACCCGCAAGATGATGTTAATGAAATAGGAACTATTACTTAAACAATGATAATGCAAAACCCCGGATTTTGTTCCGGGGTTTTTTTATCTGGAAGAACAATGCATCCAGCGGTTCCACAAATCCCGGAAGAACAATGTCCTCGTCGTTCAAGCACAAGAAGGGGTTGACCAGGAGGTCAACCATCCGATTTTGCCCGTAGGGGCTTTTTGTTCAGGAAGAACGACGTCCTCGTCGTTCCACAAATCCCGGAAGAACCATCAACCTTCTAAACATTCTAAACATTTAAATTCCCTGTAACTTACATTGCGGACAGGAAACGACGAGGACGTCGTTTATTCCGGAAAATTTTCCGCGGGGTTGACGAGGACGTCAACCTTCCGGATGAAGGGTGCCTCCGTCGGTTCATAAATCCCGGAAGAACGACGTCCTCGTCGTTCATAAGAACCATCAACCTTCTAAACCTTCTAAACCCTCTAAACCTTCTAAACCTAACTTTCCTTTTATGTCTTTTCAATAAGAAATGTATATGAATTCGTATAATCCTGTAAATCCGGATTGCAAATATGCAGGTATCAACTTTGTTTTTTCAAAAGCAGCCACATAAAAAACGGGCAGCCGATAAACGCCGTTATAATTCCTACAGGCAATTCTATAGCCAGCAATTGTTTCGCCACCAGATCACAGGCAAGTAAAAAAATACCTCCCGACAGCAATGATAGCAGATATATTTTTTTTTGTCCGGAGGGTACAAAATAGCGAACTATGTGAGATATTATCAATCCTACGAAACCGATTATTCCAGCGTAAGACACACTAATTCCAATTACTATGGATGTGAGGATAAAAATCTGTCTTCTTAACGCTAAAACATTGATCCCTAAGCTGGCGGCATAGAGATCTCCCCCGCTTAAAATATCAATAGCCGTAGATTTAAAATAAAGATAGATGAGAATAGCGAATGAAACTACCAGCAGAATTAGAAAAAAGACCCATTCACTGCTCGTAAAAATATGCCCCAAATTTCCCATCAGAGTTCCCAATATCAAAGCTGTATCCTTTTGGTAAAGATACATAATCAGCGAAATACCGGCAGAAAAAAACATCCCGGCAATCACCCCGGCAATTAGTAACCGGCTTTTATCAAATCTCCCTTTTTGATGTGCCAGTTTCCACACCAGGAGCATTGTAAAACAAGCACCAATAAAACCACCCAAGGGCATTAAAACAACCAAACCGGAAATACCGAGCAAAATACTGCCAAAAGCCGAGCCCGAAGAAATACCCAAAATATATGGTTCGGCTAATGGATTGGCAAGCATCAGCTGATAGATGGAACCAATGCCGGCTAAAGCCATACCGGTGAAAAGAGTTAATAAAAGGCGCGGAATTCTAACCTGGATGATAATATTTTTATTGGGTTCCCCTACGGTTAGATATATCGCAATAACGCCCAGTCCGATCAGCAACCAGAGAATAAGAATTACCTTTTTTTTCATTGTTCATTCTGCCAGGAAGCAAATATATTTGCCAAGACCTTCATCCCTTCTACACAGCGCGGAGTGGCACGTTGAATTATATCAGGATTGATATCCCGCTCAAAATATATCCTCCGGTTTTTAATTGCCGGTATATTTTGCCAGCCCTTGCGGTTAATAATATTTTCCAGGGTATCCTGCGAATAACAGATCATAATATCCGGATTAGCGGATATTACGGCTTCGGGATTAACTCTGGCATAATCACGTTCCAGGGTAGGAAAAATATTATCACCACCGGCAGTTTCTATCAATTCTCCTATAAAAGAGGCATCAGATACGCTCATCAAGGGATTGCGATAAATTTCCAGATAGACCTTAGGGTGAGCTTTTCCCCGGGAATTTTGTTTTATGGCTTCCAGTTCTCGGCTTAACCGGCTCACCAAATTCATTGCTTCATCTTTTCTATCCAGCAAAATTCCTATTCTTTCAATAGCTGCCAGCATTTCACTAATGCTTTCCGGATAAATCACTTCCACCTGAAATCCCAAATTTCTAAGGTCTGAAGCCATTCCTTCCTGCTCTAAAGAACTGCAAAAAATATATTTCGGATTTAGTGCTAAGATACTTTCAAGGTTAATTTTACTGAAAGAACCAACCACTTTTTTATCCTTCAGGGAAGGAGGATAATTGCATTCTGCCGTAATCCCCGTAATTTCATCTTCGGCATCAAGGGCACAAATAATTTCTGCAATTTCGGGAGAAAGAACCACAATTCCCTGCTTTTGTTTCTTATCCGTTTGCTTGCAGGCAAAAACAAACGCCATTACGATGAGCACAGATAATATTAATGTCTTCTTCACTTATTCTATCCTGTTATCTTTTTCTTGCGTTATTTATGGCTGAAATAAAGGGTAATTACCTTCCCTTACAGGGAAAATTTGCTTTCCTTCCACCCCGCTGTAAGCGAACTCTATCTATTTCTTAAGCAGATAGTTGCCTCTTTTTTTTCAGCAGTATCAGCAATGTTCTTCGTTACCCGGGAAAAACATCTTATCCCGTTTCTGTGTTGCAATCAAAGTTAAAATTTAACTCCTCTTAGGAAATACCGCTAATGCCGGAAAAACAAGGGTCTCCCCAATCCGGAAACGAGATTATACCTTAGTAAGGATTAAGCTCTGGCTGTCAAGAAAAATGACTTTCCTTTCTTTTTTTAAGTCCTTTCTTTAAACTTTACCGCAGGGCATATCATTCCCGTATCGTGCCCGTATCGTTCCCGTATCGTTCTCGTATCGGATAACGGAATTAGACGAGAATTTTATTACCGCTATAATGGAAAGAAGAAAGCGAAAGCAATTCCAATTTCCACTGAAAAAACGCCAAAGATGCTTGTTTTACGCTGATTTGATGTTCGCCCGGAATAAACCCGGGAAAGTTTTATATATAAACAAAACAAGGCATTCAAAAGCAAACCGGAAGGCAAAATTATTGCTTGGTAAACGGGTGTATAGAACTTTAAGATAGCATACCAATGGTTTACAGCAAAGCGGAATCCTGCAGCCAATATGCTATATAGCATTGTTTTAGTTAGAGTATCCTGTTTCTGAATTTGAAGGCATTCCCACAAAAAAACGATGTGGATAAGTCATAACATACTGTTGTATAGTTAGATATATGGTGTAAATGTCCAAAGTATTAATTTTGTTATTCAGTGAAAAAATGGATTTTCCCTCAAAAATTTTCGTAAACAAAATTGGCAATCGAGAATTTT